>JAHCKB010000475.1 GCA_026125985.1 Bradyrhizobium sp. | reverse complement strand
CTCGCCGAACCCGTTCGATCTCGGCTTGGGTGCCTTCGATGTCACCGGGCAGGTGCAGCTCTATTTCACGCAGCTCACCGACTACAGCACCTTCGTGAACCGCCAGAGCGGTCTCACGTTCGACCTCCTCCTTGGCTCGGTCGAGGATTACATGGACCAGATCCAACTCAACAACGTCGACGTCTGGAACCCTGACGTCACCGATCCCGGGTCCAGCGGCGACAACATGGTCACGCTCCAGTTCGGCGCCCGCTATTCCGCCAGCGACAGCGCCGCGATCGTCTGGACGCGCAATGTTGGCCTGGTCCCCTGATCTCTGGCGGTCGGCGCCAAGCCTAAGTGCCTCACCTCATCGAAGGACCACGCATGCAAAAGCTGCTCATTCTGCAGTCGTTCCATCGCTATTTGCCGACCGGCGAGTTCCGAACCGTGACGAAGCCTGGCGGCGGCCAAGAGCGCGTCGAACTCGAGCGGAAGGAAGTGTTGGTGAAGGGCACCACGCTCGAGGTCGGGGACGAACTGGCCGCGGACTGGATCGTAAAGGGGCTTGCCAGAGCAGTAGAGGCCCCGAACGCCAGCGATGCCGGGCCTGCTGTCTAAAGCCAGCGGCGCCGCTTCACCTAACACCACACCGTCAACGTCAGAAGGATTCCCATGAGCTACAAGTTCAAGAATGCGGACAGGCTGAAGCGAAACCGCGAGATCGAGGGAGAGACCGGCACCGAGATCGGCTTCCCTGGCGGCGATACGCTCTGGATCCTTGCTGCGACCGACGCCAATCCGCGCTGGGTGAAGTTCGGCGACGACTACGTCAACGGCTTGCGCCGCCTGCAGCGTGCGAATGCCTCCGACGAGCGCGTGAAGATGTACCAGTCGGAATGGTTCACCCGCCTTTTCGTGCTGCGCTGGGATGTAAAGGGCGAAGACGATGCCGCTGTGCTGTTTTCACAAGAGGCCTGTCGCGCCTACCTCACGGAGACCGATGACGTCATTCCGGCGATCCAACGGACGGCCTTCGACAACCAGAACTTCCGCGGCGCCAAGTTCGAGGTCATCGTCGGCGAGGGAAAAGGCTCATCGAGTGGCGGTCCAAACACGGGGCAGACGCCGTCAACTGGCAGCGACTCGCTCTGAAGCCAGGTGGAGATGACTGGGCAACCGACAAGCTCCTGGAGCAGCCCGATCTGTCCGGCGAGGCCGCGCCATACTGGGCGGTCTTCGAGGAACTCTCGCCCTACCGCCCCAAGACCTCGCTCTCTCTCGGCTTGGGCGGCGGCGTCTCCTTCCCCGACCCGATCCCTCGCGACCTGATCCGCGAGGAAGGCCGGCAACTGCGGTACCGCGGCGACGACCTCGATGATTTCTGCCGGATCATCCGGGGCTTCGATCGCGCCTACCTCAATATCGAGCATGAACGAATCGCTGCAGACCTGCGCGCCGCTGCGGACAAGAACAAGAGGTGATCCCGATGGCCGATGAGATCGAACGTCGGGTCATTTACCTCGAGATCAACGCGACCAAGGCGATGGACGGCAGCACGGCTGCGACCAGGGCGCTCGCGGCGATCGATCAAGGTGCTTCGTCAGCTGGGTCTGCGCTGGCGGCGCTCGAGGCGGCGAGCAACGCGGCCGGGGGTGCTGTTCAGAAGACGGCGATCGACCTTGCCACTGCGGCGCAGTCGGCGACCAACCTCAACGCAGCGTACCGGACCACGGCCGGTGGCGTCCTGGAACTGGCAAGAGCTGCGATGTCGGCTGCAAGTTCTGCGCAGGCCCAGGCGGGAGGGTTCGCTCGCCTCGCCGAACAGAAGGCTGCGCAGGCCTCGCTCGCCGAGACCCGAACCCTGATGGATAGCGTTGCGCGGTCAACCGACGCTCTCGCCCATGTCTATGGCAGCGCGACAATCGCGGCGACTGCCTTCGCTACTGCGCAGTCGCAAGCCGCGGGTTACGGCAGGCTGGCCGAGCAGAACATGATCAATGCGGCGAGCGCGAAGTCACGAGCGACGATGGCGGCGGTCGACGCGATCACGCCGGATCAGATCGAGGCGTTCTATTTCGGCTCTGGTTCAGGCTTTGACTCGGTGCCCGCGCCCGTGCCCGCAAGGCCGCTGCCCACCGCCTCGGAACGCACGCCTCTGACGGCGCAGCAGAAGCTGATCCTGGGTTACCAGCTCAACGACGTGTTCACGTCTGCCGTTGGCGGCATGAATCCACTGATGATCGCAGCCCAGCAAGGGCCGCAGATCACACAAGTCTTTGGCGGCATTGGCAACACGCTGGCCGCCATTCCGAAGCCGCTCCTCATTGGTGGTGGCGCCGCGCTTGGCGTCGGTGCGGCCGCGCTGGGCATCAGCGCCCTGAAGGAGCTGAACGACACG
>JAHCKB010000474.1 GCA_026125985.1 Bradyrhizobium sp. | reverse complement strand
AGAACGCGGCGAAATCGGGCACGGGGGCGATCCCGCCCGGAGACAAGTTGACGGACACGGGCGGAAGCAAATGAAGCACATCCTGGACTCCCTCGAAGAGCGCCGCGCGGGCGCCAAGCTCGGCGGCGGCGAGAAGCGCATCGAGGCGCAGCACGCCCGCGGCAAGCTGACCGCGCGCGAGCGCATCGAGCTTCTGCTCGACAAGGGCTCGTTCGAGGAGTTCGACATGTTCGTCGAGCACCGTTCGACCGAATTCGGTATGGAGAAGAACAAGGTGCCGGGCGACGGTGTCGTCACCGGCTGGGGCACCGTCAACGGCCGCAAGACCTTCGTCTTCGCCAAGGATTTTACGGTGTTCGGCGGATCGCTCTCCGAAACCCACGCGCTGAAAATTACAAAACTGCAGGACATGGCGATGAAGGCGAGGGCGCCCATCATCGGTCTCTATGACGCCGGCGGCGCGCGCATCCAGGAAGGCGTCGCAGCGCTTGCGGGCTATTCCTACGTGTTCCGCCGCAACGTCATTGCCTCGGGCGTGATCCCGCAGATCTCCGTCATCATGGGTCCCTGCGCCGGCGGCGACGTCTACTCGCCCGCGATGACCGACTTCATCTTCATGGTGAAGAACACCAGCTACATGTTCGTCACCGGACCCGACGTGGTGAAGACCGTCACCAACGAGGTCGTCACCGCCGAAGAACTCGGCGGCGCCTCGGTGCATGCCACGCGTTCCTCCATCGCCGACGGCGCTTTCGACAACGACGTCGAAGCGCTGCTGCAGATGCGCCGGCTGATCGACTTCCTGCCTTCAAACAACAGTGACGGCGTGCCGGAATGGCCGAGCTTCGACGACATAGAGCGCGTCGATGAATCCCTCGACACGCTGGTCCCCGACAATCCGAACAAGCCCTACGACATGAAGGAACTGGTGCTGAAGGTCGTGGACGAGGGCGACTTCTTCGAGATATCGGAGTCCTTCGCCAAGAACATCATCACCGGCTTCGGCCGCATCGCCGGCCGCACCGTGGGCTTCGTCGCCAACCAGCCCATGGTGCTCGCGGGCGTGCTCGACAGCGACGCCTCGCGCAAGGCCGCGCGCTTTGTCCGCTTCTGCGATGCCTTCAACATTCCGATCGTGACCTTCGTGGACGTGCCGGGATTCCTGCCGGGCACTGCGCAGGAATATGGCGGCCTGATCAAGCATGGCGCCAAACTGCTGTTCGCGTACTCGCAATGCACGGTGCCGCTCGTCACCATCATCACCCGCAAGGCCTATGGCGGCGCCTTCGACGTCATGGCGTCGAAGGAAATCGGCGCCGACATGAACTACGCCTGGCCGACCGCGCAGATCGCGGTGATGGGCGCCAAGGGCGCGGTGGAAATCATCTTCCGCGCCGACATCGGCGACGCCGAAAAGATCGCGGCGAGAACGAAGGAATACGAGGACCGTTTTCTGTCACCGTTCATCGCAGCGGAGCGCGGCTATATCGACGACGTCATCATGCCGCACTCGACCCGCAAGCGCATCGCGCGGGCGCTGGCGATGCTCAGGGACAAGAAGGTCGAGATACCGGTAAAGAAGCACGACAATTTGCCGCTATAGCCGGTCGCTGGACGGCGGCGATGATCTGAAGTGAATCTGCTGACGGGCGTTGATCTGTTGCGGAGGAACCGATGAGGAAGCTTCTGCTGGCCGCGGCGCTCATGGGCGGCATTCCCATGCTTGCCGCCTTTGCCTGTGCTCCCGCTCTGGCCGACGAAACCGTCAACGTCGACGGCTCGCGGGCTGTGCTGATCAAGCCAGCGGCGCCGCGCGGCAGCGTGATCCTGCTGCCGGGCGGCAACGGCGCGATCAACGCCGGAGACAACGGCGAAATTCGGGGCCTGCGCGGCAATCAGCTCGTTCGCACGCGGCAAGCCTATGCGGCGCGCGGGCTCGCCGTCCTGGTCGCCGATGTGAGCACCGATCTCAAAAGCGCCGTCGACTATATGGCGGCGATCAAGCGGCCGGTCGTGGTGATCGGCACCAGCCGTGGCACGCTCCGTGCGGCCGAAGGCATCGCTCGCGGCGCGCGGCCGAATGCGCTGGTGCTGACCTCGGGGTTTCTCAGTCCGGAGTCCGGCAGCGGCAGCAATGTGATGGCGATCCTCGGCTCGCCGGCGGCGCTGCCGCGCACGCTCGTCATCCATCACCGGCAGGATAGCTGCAGGGTGACCCTGCCGGCCGGCGTCGATCCCTTCATCAGGTGGGCGGGAGGGCGCGCCCGCGTCAGTTGGCTGACGGGCGGCGTGGCCGAAGGCGATCCCTGTCAGGCGCGCGGCCATCACGGCTTCAATGGTCTCGACGGCCAGGTCGTAGGGCTGGCGGCCGGATTCCGGTGAAGGCGGGCAGGGGTTCGG
>JAHCKB010000473.1 GCA_026125985.1 Bradyrhizobium sp. | reverse complement strand
TCTCTATCGCGGCGTGATCGAGAAGCTCGCCGCGCGCGGCTACGACTTCGTCGCGGGCCTCGAGGTCGAGTTCCACATCTTCAGGCTGGATGATGCGAGAATGGCGCCGGAGGATGCCGGCCAGCCCGGTCAGCCACCGTCGGTCAGCCTGCTCTCGCACGGCTATCAGTATCTGACCGAGCAGCGCTACGACCAGATGGAACCGGCGCTGGAAATCATCCGCCGCGACATCATCGCACTCGGCCTGCCGCTGCGCTCGGTCGAAGTCGAGTTCGGGCCGAGCCAGTGCGAATTCACCTTCCAGCCGACAACATGGTGCTGTTCCGCTCGGCGGTGAAGCAGATCGCGCGAAGGCACGGCTATCACGCCACCTTCATGTGCCGGCCGAAATTGCCCAACGTCTTCGCCAGCGGCTGGCATCTGCATCAGTCGCTTGTGTCGCGCGCTACCGGCGAGAATGCGTTCATGGCCAAGGACAAGGACGAGGCGCTGAGCACGTTCGGCAAGCAATATCTCGCCGGTCTCCTCGACCATGCACGCGCTTCAACCGTATTCACCACGCCGACCATCAACGGCTACAAGCGCTACCGCTCCTATTCGCTGGCGCCGGACCGCGCGATCTGGGGCCGCGACAATCGCGGCGTGATGATCCGCGTACTCGGCGGCGCGGGAGAGGCGGCGACCCGGCTGGAGAACCGGATCGGCGAGCCTGCCGCGAATCCCTATCTCTACATGGCCTCGCAGATTCTCTCAGGCCTTGATGGCGTCGACCGCAAACTCGATCCCGGCCCTTCGGCCGACACACCCTACGAGACCAAGGCGACGCTGCTGCCGAAATCGTTGCGCGAAGCGGTGTTCGCGCTCAGCGACGATCCGTTCTTCCGCGACGCGCTGGGCGCATCGTTCGTGGACTACTACGTCCACATCAAGAACGCCGAGATCGAGCGCTTCCAGGCCGAAGTATCGGGCTGGGAGCACCGCGAATATTTCGAGATGTTCTGAACCCGCGCGGTCGCTCCACTGGCCAAACACGACCCGGTCGACTATTTTTTCGCGAAGTCTCTCGAGGAAACCAGCGTGAAGCGCACGCAAGTCGCAATCATCGGCGGTGGACCGGCCGGCATGCTGCTGTCGCACATGCTGCATCTCGATGGCATCGACAGTGTCGTGATCGAGCGGCAGCCCAGGGATCACGTGCTCAAGCGCATCCGCGCCGGCGTACTTGAATACGGCACGGTCAAGCTGATGCACGAGGTCGGGCTCGGCGAGCGGATGGAGCGCGAGGGCCATGCCCATGACGGCAGCTGGATCGCGTGGGAGAACCGCCAGCCTTTCCTGATCGACACCAGGAAACATACCGGCAAGCATATGTGGTCGTTCGGTCAGACAGCGATCACCGAGGAGCTATACCGAGTGCGCGAACGCGACGGCGGTCGCGTGATCGACGAGGCGCAGCAGGTCACGCTTCACGATCTCGACAGCGAGAGACCCTGGGTCGGATTCGAGAAGGACGGCGAAGCGCAGAGGCTGGAATGTAACTATGTCGCAGGCTGCGACGGCCAACACGGCGTATCACGCAACAGCATCCCGAAAGACCTGCTGCGAACCTTCGAACGGGCGTATCCGTTCGGCTGGCTCGGCATCATGTCCGAGACGCCGCCTCTCAAGGAAATCATGTATGCGCATCACAGCCGCGGCTTCGCGCTGGCCTCGCAACGCAACCCCATGCTCAGCCGCTACTACATCCAGTGCGATCTTGCCACGGACCTGGCGGAATGGCCGGACGAGCGGTTCTGGGAGGAACTCAAGCGCCGCTTCCCACCCGACATTGCCGACAGGATCGTTACCGGCCCTTCGATCGAGAAATCCGTCGCGCCGCTGCGCAGCTTCGTCGCCGAACCGATGAGCTATGGCCGCCTGTTCCTGGCCGGAGACGCAGCACACATTGTTCCGCCGACCGGCGCCAAAGGCCTCAACCTCGCGGTGTCCGACGTCTTCTATCTGCATCGCGCGCTGGTGGCCCAGTTCAAGAAGAGCGACAGCCGCTATCTGGAGCGCTACTCGGAAACCGCGCTACGCCGGGTCTGGAACGCCGAGCGCTTGTCGTGGCAACTGACGCGGCTGATGCACGTCTTCCCGGACGACGATGACTTCACGCGGCGCATCAACCTCAACGAATTCGATCATCTTCAGGCCTCTCCCGCCGCGCAGGCAGCGCTTGCGGAGCAGTATGTCGGGATGCCATTCGAGGCGTAGGTGGCGGGCGAGATCGATCGGGCGCTGCGGCGGCAATCCCGACTGCTCACCCTTCGCGGCGCTGAATGACGTCGGACAGAAGGAGACTCGTCAGCGGCGGTGCGGCCGGCGCGACGGCACGGTTGTCGTCGCGATCGACCAGGGCGCTGAGATCGCCACTGGGAATCGAGA
>JAHCKB010000472.1 GCA_026125985.1 Bradyrhizobium sp. | reverse complement strand
CCCTGCCCCGGACGCGGGGCGCGCCGGCGCGAAGATGTCGTGCACCAGCCCGAGCTTGCCGAGAGCGAGAATGATCAGGCCGTTGATGTCGATCTCGTACCAGGCGTGCGAGAGATAGGCGTCGCGCGGATAGCGGTGATGGTTGTTGTGCAGCCCTTCGCCGAAGGTGAGGAACGTGGTCACCAGCTCGTTGGTGGTGCCGTCGCCGGTCTCGAAGCGGCGGTAGCCCCAGCGGCCGTCGCTGTGGCAGACGGAGTTCACGAGCGAGGTCGCCATGGTCATGATGTAGCTGCGGAACAGGCCGGAGAACAGCACGCAGCCGATCATCGCATGCACGCCGCCCAGCGCGTAGCCGATGACGCCGGGAATGAGCACCGCCGAGATCGCGTACCAGTACCAGCGCGTCCGGGTGAAGAACATGGAGATCGGGTCGGCCAGAATGTCGCGCGCGTAATAGGTGGCATCGGTGGTCGCCTGGTCCCACACCCAGCCGCCTTGCGCATGCATCATGCCCCTGGCGAAGCTCGCAATGCGGTTGCCGTCGCCGTCATAGTAAGGGCTGTGCACGTCGCCGGGCCGGTCGGAATAGTGATGGTGCCGGCGATGATTGGAGACCCATTTCAGCACCGAGCCCTGCACCGCCATGGTGGCGATCGCCGCCAGGATCGCCCGCATGACCGGCCCGCAGCGGAAGCTGCGATGCACGAAATAGCGGTGCATGAAGCCGATGCCGATGGTCGACAGCACGAACATGCCGACGAAAACGGAGATCTCGATCCAGCCGATGCCGATCGTAAAGGCCCACACCAGCGCAGCGACGGAGCCGCCGACCATCAGGCCGAAGGCGATGTAGGAATCGAGGAACTTGGCGTCCACCACGGGGCCTTCGAACAGCACGCCCGGCGGCATTTTCCGCCCCGCATCCGCTTCCGGCGCAACGCCCTCTACTGCGCTCATTTCAGCCGTTCCATTTACGCCAACGCTACTGCGAGGGAGCGTACAGAGGCGGGTCATTTCTAGCAAGGGTTGACCGACCGCGGGAGCGTGGGCGGGTTCATCCTACGGTAGGCCCGCCTTCGCCGGGCTGCTCGAAACGAGGGCCTTTTCGCGGCGAAATCCCCGGAGCCTCATGGTGAGGAGCGCCGCCTGCGGCGCGTCTCGAACCATGTGGCCGAGCACGCAGCGCAGGATGGGTAGTCGCGCAGGATGCGGATCGCTACCGCTTCGGATTGTCGATATGGCCGGCGTCGTGATCCGCGGCATTCCAATCCCGGATATGGACATTGCCGTCGGCATGCACTTCCATCACCTTGTTCACGAGGTCCGTGTTCATGGCGGCGTATGCATCGAGGGCCTTGGCGAATAACTCGGCCTGATGCGGCCCGCGGTTATCGGGTGCCTGGGCAATCAGGATAACCAGGCCGGGGTGAAGCTCGAGGCCGGCATGTAGTCTCAGAAAATCCCGGCGATTCAGAGTGACGACGATGTAGTCGTTGTCGACTGCAAACGGTACGAGATTCCAGTCCTGCCAGCCGGCTTTGCCGAGGTGAGGCACGTAAGCGGCGTCGTAGCCCCTCGCCTTCGCAGCGGCGACGAGTTCCCCGCTGAGGCACTCGTCGATCAGAAAGCGGTCCATCAATGCGCCGGCGCAGACGATTCGGCTGATTTCCAATCGGGTCCGTAGGTCTTTTCGGCCCAGCGCGCGACGGCGTCGATGCCATCGACCGGCAGGCTCGGGTAGTCGCGGAATATCTCCTCGGCCGGACAACCGGCCCTGATGTAACTCAGGATCGTCTCGGCGAGAATGCGCGTCCCCCGCACCACGGGATCACCGCTCATCACGGAGGGATCGGAGATCACCTCGGCCCTGATCGCCGGTCCGCCTCTCAGCGCGCCCATCGGTCAATCTCCGTTTGGGAATGGAGCACCCGTCCAATATAGGCGCTTGCGGCACAATAGCGAAGCCCCATCAGGGCGACGATGGCATCGATCCGTACCGTGCCAGGGACGGTGTGCAACGTACACCTGATTTGCCCGACGCCGCAAGCAATATCTGATAAACAGAAATTGATCGGCGCCGGCACAATCCTACTGTGCATGGGGTTGTTTTCGATATTTTGGTCCGGGCGCCCTCGCCCCGCGCGCCCGGTCCCGCCGCGCGCGTCAGCCGCTACCGCTTCGGCTGCCAGCGATAGGCCTTGGCGCACGCCCCGCCCATCAGCATGGCGCGCTCCGCTTCGCTGAGGCGGGTCGTAGTGCGGAAGGGCTCGACGCCCTGCTCGTAGTTGAGCACCGCGGCCGCGCGGGTCCAGTCGGTGCCCCACAGGCAGCGGTCGATGCCCCAGGCCTCGAACACGCGCGCCAGGGGCTCCCAGATGTCGGGATAGGGATACGGCTCCTTCGACAGCGTGCAGGCGCCGCTGACCTTGATGACGACATTC
>JAHCKB010000471.1 GCA_026125985.1 Bradyrhizobium sp. | reverse complement strand
CGATGCACCGGTGGTTCTCAAAATGAGAGCAGCGATTGAGGCGGGCGAATGTAAGTCCGCACGAGACGCAGCTTTAAAATATGTTTCGATGGCTAGTGGGAGCGGGACGGTAGAGTCAAAAGGGACTCGTTTAATCAGGGCTTACTATAAAGCCTATCCCAAATAGGCTCGCCCAACCGGGCTCACAACTTCTCACACCAAATCATAAGTCAAATAGCATCTGACGTGTCATTCGATCAGGGTGGATCGGATGGAGCACGGAAATGAATAACGATAAGCTCGCATTGAGCGTGGCCGATGTAGTCCAAATTGCGGGCCTCGGCCGTACCACCGTCTATGCAGAAATAAAGGCGGGACGGCTAATCGCACGCAAAATCGGGCGTCGGACTTTCATCCTCCGCGAAGACTTTGATTCATGGCTTCGAGCGCAGCCGACACTCAAGCCGCCGAAGATGCGGTCGCAAGGTCACGGCGAAGCCTAACATCAACGGCTGAAAGCGGATGCGATGCGTCCGCAAGCCATCAACCTAAACCGCACTGGCCCATGAGCCTTGGCTCGCCACACCGCCGCGCATCCTTCCGGTAGTCGCAGCCCTCGAAGGTCCAGTAGCCTTTGAGCTTGGGGCAGGGCGATGAGCGGATCGCTGTGTGAACAGCGTTGGCACTGACGCGACCATGACTGTCCATATAGGACGTCGCGACACTGTCCGAGATGCCCTGGTAGCTCAACGCACTCACGATCCAACGGAACAAGGTTTTGGTGTCGTGAGTACGGATGGCTGTGACGATACCGGTCCGCGAGAGATCTCCACGCAGATCACGCAAGAACGAGGGCGAGGCTGCCATGGTAACGACGCGACTGAGAAGCTGGACCTCCGACCGGCCGAGTGTTGGAGCCAACGCTTGCTGCTTCGTCACAGCATCGCCACGAGTTTGCGCTGAGCATCGCTGTCACCATCGATATAGCGCTGGGTGGTTTGGATCGAGCGATGCCCTGCTAGCAGCTGGACGTCCCGCAGCGAGCCGCCAGCGCGGTGAACCATTCGCGCGGCCCGAGTGATGAAAGTGCGCCGACCGGAATGAGAAGAGCAACCTGCGAGCCCAATTGTCCGATACGCCAGATTGAACCATAGCACGATGCTGTTCGGCGTCATTGGGCCGCCGCGCTCAGATTGGACGACCGCGCCTTGGCCGCTCGACGTGCGCAGCAGATTCTTTAAAGCGACCTGTAGTTCCACGTGAATTGGGATAGAGCGACCGCTCTTCTTCTTGGCGGCAGTGTCATGAAGCTCGACGATGTGGCTGATCTCGCCAGAAGGCGTCAGAACCATATCCCAGGTTAGTTTGGCGATTTCGCCAGCTCGCAAACCGGACCGGGTCGAAAGTAAGACTATGACGGTGTTGCGTGCGGGATAGCGCGTTGCCGCCGCATAGAGCATCAGCTCTTGTTCGTCTGTCTTCGACAGTATCTTTGCTTGCTTGCCGGCCATGTGATCGCACAAATCATTTGATCGCATCGAGTATGTTGCGAGGCGAGCAAGAAACAATCGAAAAATAAGGAGCTTATCGCTATGAATACTCGATGCGAATTATAATGTGCCGATTTCGGCCGCCGACGTTGGTTTTAAGTTTCAACTCAAAACTGCTTCGTTAATGCTGAATAAAGTCCAGCTCAAGTCCAGTTCCACAAGGCATCGCGCCGATTCTAGGCTGAATCTCGGACCGTATGTATCAAGAAACTCATAGAACTTTGCCGAAAATGGGTCAGGAAATCCTGAGCCAGCAAAGTTTGCCATCTGGCGCGGCCCGAGGCGCAACTCGCTGAAGCTGATACTGACCCATCAGCCGATGCAGTGGTCGGCTGCGATTTCACAAAATTCGAAGACATCCCTCTTATGGTTGAATTTGGCTTTAATCCAGGTTGCTTGAATTTTTCCGAAAATCGTTCCCGAGTCGGATAAGCAGCAGGATTTCTTCACATCGCGGCGCGTCCGCCTGAGCTGATCAGCGTGTCTTTCGCTTCATCGACCGATGCTTCTTTCCAACATCCAATGGGCTACCCCGCATCCCGGCAGCGATGAAGCTCACCAATTCCTCGGTGACGCGGTCGGCCTGATCCGTGTCGCATCGTCCTTGGGACAATCCTTTAAGACGATAAGACCAGTAGGCATCGCCAACCACATTGAGCATGGCGCCGATGGCAAAGCCATAACGCCAGTAGGCCGTTTCTTCGCCAAGCTCGGGGGTCGCGCGGCGCATCGCACGGATAAAACGTCGGGCCAGTTCATCGTGCTGCGCGGAGATGTAAGCGCCCATGTGATCGCCCGGCATCGCACGAGCCAGCATGACGAGACGCGGATAGTAAAAGCTTCGGGAGTGCTTATCTCTGCCGGCTCGCACAAACGGGCCCACCAAGATTCGAATGATCTCTTCCAGTTCCGGACGCTCCCCTTTC
>JAHCKB010000470.1 GCA_026125985.1 Bradyrhizobium sp. | reverse complement strand
GCCCTTGATCAGCACCGCGCGCACCTCGTGATCCTCGGCCGCGCGCCGCGCCGCCTCGACCAGGCCTTGCGTCATCTCCGGGCTGAGCGCGTTGCGCCGCTCCGGCCTGTTCATCGTGATGGTAAGCAGGCCGCGGTCGAGATTCTGCAGGACGATCTGATTTTCGCTCATGGCGTTGTGGCTTTCGGTTTTGCTGGTTGCTGTCATTGCGGGGCGCGCGAAGCGCGTATGGTGGGGCGGAATTGCGTTCAGGGAATCCGGAGGAGTTCGGGACCGGCCCCGACGCGCCTCCCGGAGCGACGACGGTTTCAGGCCGTCACGTCTTCGGCGGCGCGCGGGTGAAGACGCCTGCCGAACCTCATCATCATGAGAGCCTCCCTTGATTTCTTCTTGCCGCTTGCCGGCGGGCTTGCTTGCCGCGATCATGCCGCATGGCTTCGGGCGCAGCAAGCTGCGCGGCAGCGCATGCCATCATGCGCGACGCCCGCAATTTCCGCTTAGCGGAATGGTTGAGGAAATCATCGGCATCGTCTTTCAAGGAAAGTTCCGGATAGTGTTGGCTCGCTCCATGTCGTCAGCGTTCAGCCCCGATGCCGTCCCTGGATTCCGGACAACGCTGCTTGCAGCGCTGGTGACGCTCGCTGCGAATTCAGCGGCGCCTGCAGCGTCCTGTTTCTTCGAGTCACAGGGCGAAGGCAGGGTCGCCACGATCGTCGATGCACGAAGCTTTCGTCTGACCGACGGGCGCGAGATCCGGCTCGCCGGCATCGAACCGATCTCGCTCGAAGCATCACGACAGACGGCGGCGCTGTCGTCGATCATCGCCGGCCGTGACGTCGTTCTGCGCGGCGAAGATGACGTGCCGGATCGCTATGGCCGCCAGACCGCCTTTGCCTTTGTCGCTGGCGAGGAGAATTCCGTGCAGACGACCCTGCTGGCGCAGGGTGAGGCGTTCGCGGCGGCCGACGTAACCGACAAGGAATGCGCGGGTTCCCTGCTTGCAGCCGAGCAGACCGGCCGTGCAGCTAAAAAGGGCATCTGGGCGAGCCTCTCGGCCACAAAAAACGCGGAAAGTACCGGCGATATCTTGGCTGGGAATGGGCGCTTTATGCTGGTGGAAGGCAGGGTTCTGTCGGTCCGGCAGGCCGGGGCAACGACTTACCTGAACTTCGGCCGCAACTGGACACGGGATTTCGCTGTGACTATCTCACGGCGCATGCTACCGTCTCTCGAGGCGGCCGGCATGGCGCCTAAGTCCCTCGAGAATCGACGGATTCGGGTTCGCGGCTTCATCGAAACGCGGACCGGACCGAGAATTGAATTGCTCCGACCGGGGCAGATCGAACTGCTTGTAAACTGACAAGAAGAGCGATTGTGACAGGGACGAGACCGCAAATGGGACAAAAGGGCCGCAGCCTTTGGGCAGCGCCGATCCTGCTTTGCGCGGCCGTCGGCCTGTCCGCCTGCGGCGACCTTTCCCGGTTCCAGACGCCGGGGCCGTCGCTTTCGTCCGGTCCTGCCAAGCCCAATCGCAATGTGGCGCAGACGCCGGCGTCCGAGCGCGAACATGAGCGTATCCTTGCTTCCTATGGCGGCGTCTATGACGATCCCAGGCTTGAAGCTCTGATCAGCAAGACGGTGGACCGGCTGGTAGCCGCCTCCGACCGGCCGGAACAGGCTTATCGCGTCACCATCCTCAACTCGGGCGCAGTCAATGCCTTCGCGCTGCCGACCGGCCAGCTCTACGTGACGCGCGGACTGATCGCGCTGGCCAACGATACGTCCGAGCTTTCGTCCGTGCTGTCCCATGAGATGGCGCATGTGCTGGCGAAACACGCCGCGATCCGCGAGGACCAGGCGCGACAAGCCGCGGTGGTGACACGCGTCGTCACCGATATGGGCAACGATCCGGACCTCACGGCGCTGGCGCTCGCCAAGACCAAGCTGACGATGGCGAGCTTCTCACGCGCGCAGGAATTCCAGGCCGACGGAATCGGCGTCGGCATTTCCGCCCGCGCCCAATTCGACCCCTACGGCGCCGCGCGCTTCCTGAGCGCGATGGAACGCAACGCCGCGCTGAAGGCCGGCAAGACCTCGCTCGATCCTCGCGCGCAGGACTTCCTCTCGTCGCATCCGGCAACGCCCGAGCGTGTGCAGAACGCCCGCGCCAACGCCCGGCAATACTCCTCGCCGCAGAGCGGCGAGCGCGACCGCGAGACCTACCTCTCCGCGATCGACAACATTGTCTATGGCGAGGACCCCAGCGAAGGCTTCGTGCGCGGCCGGCGCTTCCTGCACCCGAAGCTCGGCTTCACCTTTGCCGCACCCGACACTTTCACGCTCGACAACACCGCGCAGGCCGTGATCGGCGTGCGCGAGGGCGGCACGCAGGCAATGCGTTTCGACGTGGTGCGCATTTCTCCCGACCAATCGCTATCCGCCTATCTCACGTCCGGCTGGATGGAG
>JAHCKB010000047.1 GCA_026125985.1 Bradyrhizobium sp. | reverse complement strand
AATACTTCCCCGCACCCATATAGCCGAACAGGAAGCCAGCGACTTTCCGCTTCTGGATCTCCTCGCTGCCTTCGGTGATGCGGTAGCGGCGGTGATGGCGGTAGATGTGCTCGAACGGCTTATGGCGGGAATAGCCCATGCCGCCATGCACCTGCATGGCGCGGTCGGCGGCCTCGCAGCACAGCCGGTTTGCCCAGAAGTTGCACATCGACACGCGGTCGGACAGGGTGTGCTCGACCTGCGCCTGGGTGAGCTGGTCCATCTCCCAGGCGGTCTTGCGGATCAGAAGGCGCAGCATCTCGGCTTGGGTCGCCAGCTCCACTAGCGGCCACTGGATCGCCTGGTTCTCGGCGAGAGCCTTCCCGAACGGCTTTCGCTGGCGTGCGTATTTGACGCTTTCGTTGATGCAGTACACCGCAGCACCAAGCGAGCTTGCCGCCTGGCGGATGCGGTTCTCGTGCACGAAGCACTGCGCCAGCGACAGGCCGCGGCCGACCTCGCCGAACAGCGCGTCCTCAGGCACGAATACGTCGGTGAAGCTGACGCGCGGGTGATCGGTCGGCATATTGAAGGTCCACATATATTCCTCGACCTTCACGCCTAGCGATTTCGCCGGCACCAGGAAGCAGGTGATGCCGCGGGCATCGCCGTCATTGCCCGACGTGCGCGCAAACAGCGCGCAATGGGTGGCGACATGCATGCCCGTGGTCCACATCTTCTCGCCGTTGATGACCCAGCCCTTGACGTTGTCCCGCGTGGCGGGCGCCGCCTTCGTTTCCATGTGGGTAGCGTCGGAGCCATGGTCGGGTTCCGTCAGGCCGAAAGTGATGCGGTATTTTCCGGTGATGGAGCCGTCGATCATCGCCTTCTGCTCGTCGGTGCCGTAGCGGTCGAGCATGGTGACGATGGGCAGGTTGCCGACGATGGAGTGCTCGTTCTGCAGATCATTGTGCAGGCCGAGCCCTTTGGAGGCGAAGTGCTCGCGGATGACCGCCATCCAGAGATTGGAACCATCCTTGCCGCCATAGCGCTTCGGAATCGCGAAACGCAGATGGCCGGCGGCATCGGCCAGGTTTTTCGCCTTGCGCAGCAGCTGTTCCCACTCATGCCGCGGCAGGCCGCCATTCTCGAAGTCGGTACGCGCCCATTCGCGGCGGTGGTCGAAGAAGCGGATGTTGTCGTCCGCCTCCTCCAGTGGCTTGATCTCGCGCTCGATGAAGCGGTCGAGCTCGGCCAGATAGGCTGTGAGGTCGGCAGGCAGGTTGAAATCCAAGGCGGTTTCTCCCGAAATTTGCTGGTCAGCGCCAATTGCGTCCAGACGCTATGCCGCGCCGCAGTTCGGATCGATTTAGCGGAGAACCGCCCGTCCAAGTCAAGCAAGGGAAACGCTTGGCAGGCACAAAGGGCTTGCGTAATTGGATTGGTATCGTCAGGCGGACCGGCGCTACACTTATGGCCGAATTCTTCGCCACAGAAAATGAAAGAGGGAGCGGAAATGGACCTGAAATTCTCCAAGGTGACGCGCAAGGGGCCGATCACCATCGTGACGCTGTCGCGGCCGGAAGTTTACAATGCGCTGCACATCGACGCGCATTTCGAGCTCAACAAGATCTTCGACGATTTCTCCGCCGATCCCGAGCAATGGGTGGCGATCGTCACCGGCGCCGGCGACAAGGCATTCTGCGCCGGCAACGACCTGAAATGGCAGGCGGCCGGCGGCAAGCGCGGCTGGGACAAGGGCGGATTTGCCGGCCTCACCTCGCGCTTCGACTGCGACAAGCCGATCATCGCGGCCGTCAACGGTGTCGCCATGGGCGGCGGGTTCGAGATCGCGCTTGCCTGCGACCTCATCATCGCCTCCGAGAATGCGACCTTCGCGCTGCCCGAGCCACGGGTCGGGCTTGCCGCGCTTGCCGGCGGCGTACATCGCCTGCCGCGGCAGATCGGGCTGAAGCGCGCCATGGGCATGATCCTCACCGCGCGCCACGTCAGCGCCAAGGAGGGATTCGAACTCGGCTTCGTCAACGAGGTGGTGCCGGCAGGGCAAGCGCTTGCCGGAGCCGAGCGCTGGGCCGAGACCATTGCCAAGAACTCGCCGATGTCGATCCGCGCCTCCAAGCAGGCGATCCAGAAGGGTCTCAATGTCTCGCTGGAACAGGCCATCGCCGAACAGCGCGAATATCCAGCGGTGAAGGCGATGGCGGCCTCGCAGGACTATATCGAGGGGCCGAAGGCGTTTTCGGAGAAGCGGCCGCCGAAATGGCTGGGGCGGTAAGCGCACTCCCTCGCCACCGTCATTGCGAGCGAAGCGAAGCAATCCATCTCACTGCTCGCGGAAAGATGGATTGCTTCGTCGCTTCGCTCCTCGCAATGACGAGAGGATTAGGCTGTCCCCGCCTCCCGCTTGTACGACGCATAATTCGGCTGATCGACCGCGAGCTTGTCCATCGTGGTCTGCCACAGATGCTCTTTCAGACCGGGCGTGTCGAGATCGACCTCGCCTTTGGCGATCTTCTCCGACAGCGCGCGATTGAGCTCCAACAGCGAGCCGTCGATGCCGAGGAGCGCTTTCAACCGTGAGGTCTCGGCAGCGTCAGCAGGCGTTTCCAGCGCAAGCTGCCTCGTCACCAGATCGAGTGCGTTGATGCCGACGCGGAGCTTGAAGGCGTTGTGGCCCTTGATGACGGGCGCGATCTCGGTGCGGAGAAAATCCGCAACCGCCTTCACCAGTTCGGTGGGAGTCGGTTCGTCCTGCATCCTATCCCCCTCTCGATGCGAGCAGTCTGAGCAGATCGATTTCCGTCTCCGACGAGCGGCGGCCGATCATGGCGCGCTCCATCGAATGGTCCGGGCCGATGCGGAAACGCTGCATCATGCCGCAGCACATGATGCCCCAGCGCAGCGTGCCCATCACTTCCCAGAACATCACGCGATCCGCATCGACCTTGCGCCCGGTCTCTTCGTAACCGGCGAACAGGTCTTCGCGGGAGCCGAATCCGCCGACCGGCTTGTCGATCTCGCCGAAGCGCCAGGAGTTGACGCATATCCAGCCGAGATCCTCCATGGGGTCGCCGAAATGCGCGAGTTCCCAGTCGAGCACGGCCCGCACGCCGTCGGTGCCGATGATGAGATTGCCGTGACGGAAATCGCCATGCACCAGCGTGACCTCACGCGACGGCCCGGGATCGTGGTCGGCGAGCCAGCGCAGCGCCAGCTCGAATACCGGCCGCGGCCAGTTGAAGCTGCGATACTCGCGTTCGAGCTCGGCAATCTCCTTCGTGGAACTGCTGCTGCGCAGCTTCGGCAGCTTTGCTTCGGGCAGATTGTGGATGCCGGCGGCGACTTTCCCCAGTTGCCGCGCCAGCATCGGCCGGGCCTTTGCGAATTCCTCGTCACGCAGAATTTTGCGCGCGATGGTTTCCCCTTCGATGCGCGACATGATGAAGCCCTTGCCGAGGCCTTCTTCAGGCCTCAACACATGCAGCACGCGCGGCGACGGCAGACCGGCATCGAACGCAAGCTGCATCAGGATCGCTTCGGCATCGAGCCCCGCGGCCCGCGAGGGCGCAGCGCCATAGCCGGGTGGCGCACGGCGCAAGATCGCGCCGACATTGCCGCCCGGATGGACGATGTCGAAGGTCCAGGTCTCCTGACTCGCGCCGCCGGAAAGCTTGGCGGCGCCGGTCACGCCGGTTGCTCCGGGAGAGAAGTCAGCGACGCAGCGCGAAAGTTCAGTCTCGATCATTTGCCCCTGAATTTTGCCGGCCGTTTCTCGAGGAAGGCGGTGACGCCCTCCCTGAAATCTTCCGCCGCGCCCGCGATGCGCTGCGATTCATATTCGAGATTGAGCTGCTCCTCGAAGGAATTCTCCGGGCTATCCCAATAGAGCTTTCGGATCAGCGACAGCGCGATGGTTGGACCGTTGGCGAGTTCATGCGCGAGCTTCAGCGCCTCGTCCATCAGGGTTGCATCATCATGGACGCGATTGACGAGCCCCCATTCCAGCGCCTTCTCGGCCGGCAGCCGCTCGCCCATCAACGACAGTTCGATCGCGCGCGCCTTGCCCACCAGGCGCGGCAACAGCCAGGTCGAGCCGCAATCCGGCACCAGACCGATGCGCCGGAACGCCTGCAGGAAGTAGGACGAACGCGCGCACAGGATCATGTCGCCGAGAAGCGCAAAGCTCATCCCTGCGCCGGCGGCCGGTCCGTTCACGGCAGTAACGAGCGGGCAATGCAGGCGGCGAATGCGGCGCAGGAATGGATGGAAGCCGACCTCCAGCGACGAACCGGCGTTGCTCCTGCCCGGCTTCTGCTGGTTGCGGCCCTGCAGATTGGCGCCGGTGCAGAAGGCGCGGCCCGCGCCGGTCAGCACCACACAGCGCACCTCCGCCTTCTTCTCGTCGATCGTATCGAGCGCCTCGGCAAGCCCCTCCAGCATATCCATGGAGACCGCGTTCATGACCTCCTGATGGTCCAGCTTGAGGACCGCGACCGGTCCGTCGAAATCCAGCGTGACGTGCTTGAACTGCATTGTTTCCTCTCGGTTGCGCCCGCACGATTTCCGCGCGGCGGGTCTGATTGAATTCTCGGACCCATATTTGATTTTTGAGGCGGCCTTGTCCATGGTGGGACCAGGACACGACCCTGCACCGGATGCACGTCTAGAACGCGCCCGGCGGAATGAAAACACCAAAGGACTAGTTCATGAGCATCTTCGACCTCACCGGCCGCGTGGCCATCATCACCGGCGGCAATGGCGGTATCGGGCTCGGCATCGCACAGGCACTTGTGTCCAGTGGCTGCAACGTCTCGATCTGGGGCCGCAACGCCGAAAAAAACAAGGCGGCGGCAGAAACCATGAAGGCCGGTCCCGGCAAGGTCGATGCCCGCGTCTGCGACGTCACGGATGCAGCCTCGGTCAAGGAGGCCATGAAGGCCACGCTCGACACCTTCGGCCGGGTCGACGGCTGCTTCGCCAATGCCGGCATCGGCGGCGGCGGACGCCGCGCCTTCATCGATCGCACCGAGGAGGAATGGCGCAAGATGTTCGCCACCAATCTCGATGGTGTGTTCCACGTGTTCCAGGCCGCCGCGCGCCACATGACCGAGCGTGCGGAGGCCGGCGACAAGTTCGGCCGGCTGGTTGCGACCTCGAGCCTCGCGTCGATATTCGGCACGGCGCGCAACGAGCATTATGCCGGCACCAAGGCGGCGCTGAACGCATTGTGCCGCGCGCTGGCCGTGGAGCTTGCGCGTTACGGCGTGACGTCGAATGCGATCCTGCCCGGCTGGATCAAGAGCGACATGACCGCTGGCCTGATGGGCAACGACAAGTTCGTCGCCAACGTGATGCCGCGCATCCCCGTTCGCCGTTTCGGCGAGCCCAGCGATTTCGGCGGCATCGCCGTCTACCTCATGAGCAAGGCCTCGTCCTATCACACTGCCGATTGCTTCGTGATCGACGGCGGCTACACGGCCTATTGAGGCGGCCCATCGCGGCCGAGCCTGGTGAGGCCGGTGCGCAGGAGACCATCAAGATGCTTGCCTCGCAGCGCGCCCTGTTCGATATCCCGCGCGATGTCTGCTACCTCAATGCCGCTTCCTACAGCCCGCTGCCGCTGCGGACGCTGGAAGCCGGCCGCGCTGCGGTCGGGCGCAAGGGCCGGCCGTGGACGGTCTCCGCCTCCTTTCCGGGCGAACAGCATGAGCGCGCCCGCCTCGCCGCCGCCCGGCTGATCAATGCCGATCCCGCCGATGTCGCCCTGATCCCTGCGGTCAGCTACGGCGTCGCCACCGCGGCAAAGGGGATGACGATCGAGCGCGGGGCACGCGTCATCGTGCTGGAGGACGATCACTCTTCCCCGGTGCTGGAATGGCAGGCCCGGGCGGACGCGCAGGGCTTTTCCGTCGAGACCGTTCGCAGTCCTGACGACGGCGACTGGACCGCGGCGGTGCTTGCAGCAATAGAGCGGACCGATGCGCCTCCGGTTGCGCTTGCCTCGATCTCCTCGGTGCACTGGTCGGACGGCGGATCGATCGATCTCGAAAAGGTCGGCGCGTCTCTGCGGAAGCAGGGCGCCAAATTCCTGGTCGATGCGACCCAGAGCGCCGGCGTGCTCGCGCTGGACGTGAAGCGCCTCGATCCTGATTTCGTGATCTTTCCGACCTACAAATGGCTGATCGGGCCGTACGGCCGCGCCTTTCTCTATGTCGCCAAACGCCATCAGAACGGCATTCCGCTGGAGCAGACCTCGGGCGGCCGCCGCAACGTGCGCGCCGAAAACAAGGTCTATTTCATCGACCTCGACTACGTCGGCGATGCCCGGCGCTTCGACATGGGCGAGCGCGACCACTTCATTTCGCTGGAGATGGCCGCGATCGGCATCGAGATGATGGTCGAATGGGGCGCGGATGCGGTGGCAGATCGGCTTCGGATGCTGACGGACCGGATCGCGGAAGGCCTGCGCAGCAACGGCATCGCGGTGCCGCAATCCGGCACACGCGCGCCGCATATCCTGAGCCTCCAGTTCGGAGAAGGAGCGCCGGCGGGACTTTTCGAGGGCCTTGCAGCCGACGGCGTCTACGTCGCCTCGCGCCTCGGCCGCATGCGCATTTCGCCCCACGTCTACAATGACGAGGAGGACGCCGACCGTTTCGTCGCGGCCTTGACGCGACGATTGCGGACCTGAGGCCAAAGCATTCATTCGCGACAGAGGAATCAGCAATGGAATATTCGCCTTCCGATCTGACCGAGCGCGAGCGCTACAAGGTGCTGACATCCTTCGTGCTGCCGCGGCCGATCGCCTGGGTGACGACGGTCGGGCCGACCGGCGTGATCAACGCAGCACCATTCAGTTTCTTCAACGTATTCTGCGAGAGCCCGCCGCTCTGCATGTTCGCGGCCAACAACCGGCCGGACGGGCGAACCAAGGATACGCTGGTCAACATCCGCCGCGCGGGCGAATTCGTGGTCAACATTCCCGACGAGCCGCTGGCGCAGGCGATGCACGAATCCTCGGGCGACTTTCCACCTGATATCGGCGAGCCCTCTTATCTCGGACTGAAGCTCGCCCCCTCCTCCAAAGTGTCGGTGCCGCGGCTGGCCGATACGCCCTGGGCAATGGAGTGCAAGACCTGGAAGATCATTGAGGTCAACGGCGACCGCGTCCTCGTCATGGGCGAAGGCATCAACTTCTATATCCGCGACGAGCTGTGGGATCGCGACGCCATGCGCGTGCACATGGACCGCTATCATCCGATCGGCCGCATGTTCGCGGACCGCTATTGCCGCACCGACGACCGGGTGATCTTTCCGGAAGCAAAGGGGCCGGTCGCGAAGTAGCTCCGTCATTGCGAGCAAAGCGAAGCAATCCATCTTTGCTGCTCGCATTACTCTGGATTGCTTCGTCGCTTCGCTCCTCGCAATGACGCTCAGAGCAGCATCTCGCGCCCTTAAGCCGACCGATGCGCGCGGAGGAATGAGCGGATCTGGCGTACCGCCAGCGGCACCCGCTCCTTCGGTTCCTTCCACGGGAACATGCTGACCTCCGCATTTGGCGCCAGCATCGCCGTCTCCATCGCCACCGCATAGGGATGCGCCGGGATGTCGTCCGGCAGGACCAGCACCGGCGTCTGGCAGTTCCTCACGAAATCGCGCGTCACCGTGAATACGAAGTCGGGATCGCTGCGATACATCCTTGTCAAGAATTTCTCCGCCTGCTCCATGGTGAGATCGGGACGGCGCTTGACCAGTTCGGGCGCCCAGCCTTTCATGTTGTTGTCGTAGAAGAGGTCGCGCATCTCGGGGCGCGAACCGCTCGGCATCGCCAGCACCGCGGCGACGACACGATCGCCGGCGCGCTTCAGCAGGTTCCAGATCAGCGGTCCGCCGATACAGAAGCCGAGCACCATGAACTTCTCGCAACCGAGATGGTCCATCAGCGTGAGCTGGTCGTCGGTGTGGGAATCCCAGGGGCGATCGATCTCGAGCGGTCCGGAGGATTGGCCCGGCGGCGCGTTACGCAGATCGTAGGCGACGCAGCGGTACTCGTCGGAAAATTCCTTCATGGCATTGAAGGGCGGGTACGAACCGGTGATGCCCTCGATGCAGGAGTTCAACCCGCCGCCGGCGATCAGCAGCAGCGGGAAGCCGCTGCCCGCTTCTTCATAGTGGATGCGAACGGCGCCCTTCTCGACAAAACCCATGGCGTACCTCCCTTCTCTCCTCCTTCTCCCCGCTTGCGGGGAGAAGGTCGGGATGAGGGGCAACATCCACATGTCCGACTCGCGGAGCGGCCCCTCACCCAAATTACTTCGCAATTTGACCTCTCCCCGCAAGAGCGGGGCGAGGTGGAGTTCCTATGTCTTCGCCGGCTCGCCGATCTTGTCCTGCGTCCTGGTCAGGAAATCGCTGGCGTCATGGCGCTCGTGGAGCTGGCTCGCCGGATCGCCCGAAACGCGGTTGACCATGCGCCCGCGCTTCACCGCCGGGCGCTTGGCGATCGCGTCCGTCCAGCGCTGCACGTTCTTGTAATCCTGCACCGACAGGAATTCGCCGCCGCCATAGAGCAGGCCCTTGGCCAGCGCGCCGTACCACGGCCATACCGCGATGTCGGCGATGGAATAATCGCCACCGGAGAGATATTCGACTTCGCCGAGCCTGCGGTCGAGCACGTCGAGCTGACGCTTCACCTCCATGGTGAAGCGATCGATCGCATATTCGATCTTGGTCGGCGCATAGGCATAGAAGTGACCGAAGCCGCCGCCGAGATAGGGCGCGCTGCCCATCTGCCAGAACAGCCAGGACAGGCACTCGGCGCGCGTTTTGGTGTCGGTCGGCAGGAAGGCGCCGAATTTTTCCGCGAGATAAACCAGGATGGAGCCGGACTCGAAGACGCGGATCGGCTCCTTGCCGCTGCGGTCCATCAGCGCCGGGATTTTCGAGTTCGGATTGACCGCGACAAATCCGCTGCCGAACTGGTTGCCGTCGATCCTGATCAGCCAGGCGTCGTATTCGGCGCCCTTGTGGCCGAGTTCCAGAAGCTCCTCCAGCATCACCGTGACCTTCACGCCGTTCGGCGTCGCCAGGGAATAGAGCTGCAGCGGATGACGGCCGACCGGCAGTTCCTTCTCGTGCGTGGCACCGGCGATGGGACGGTTGATGGCGGCAAAGCGCCCCCCGCTCTCCTTGTTCCAGGTCCAGACTTTCGGCGGCTCGTAAGCTTTTTCTTCGGTCACTCGGTTGCTCCAGTTTGGATTTCGTCATTCCGGGTTGGTGTGTAAGCACCAGACCGCAGGTGCGCATTGCGCGCCGGGGAATCTCGGAATTCTCCGGGGCGCAATTGCGCCCCATAGTTCGATGCTTCGCATCACCCCGGAATGATTGCCACTATGACGCCGCGGCAGTCTGCCGCTGCGCCGCTGCCGCCATCGCAAAGCCCTCATATCCGTTCGCGGCGACTTCGTCGCATTTCTGACGATAGACGGGAACGCCGCCGATGTAAGGCATGAAGATGCGCGGCTTGCCGGGAATGTTGGCGCCCATGTACCAGGAATTGGCCTGCGGGTAGAGCGTATTGTGGGCGACTTCGTTGACGTGCTCGACCCACTTGTCCTCGGCCTGCTTCGTCGCCTCGATTGTCGCAAGGCCCTTGTCGCGCATATGGACGAGGCAATCGGCGATCCAGTCGACGTGCTGCTCGATCGAGACGATCATGTTCGACAGCACCGAGGGACTGCCGGGGCCGGTGATGATGAAGAGATTGGGAAAGCCCGCGGTCATCAGGCCGAGATAGGTGCGCGGCCCTTCCGCCCATTTGCCGTTCAGCGTCTGGCGCTCGCGGCCGACGATGTCGATCTTCGCCACCGAGCCGGTCATGGCATCGAAACCGGTCGCCAGCACCAGCGCGTCGGCCTCATAATCCTTGCCTGCGACACGGACGGCGTTCTCGGTGATCGCCTCGATCGGATTGTCCCTGATGTCGACCAGCTCCACGTTCGGCAGATTGAACGTGGCAAAGTAGCCGGTGTCGACACAGATGCGCTTGGTGCCGATCGGATGGCTGTCCGGCTGCAGCAGCTTTGCCTTGGCGGGATCTTTAACGATCTCGGCAATCTTGCCGCGGACGAAATCCGCGGCGGTGTCGTTGGCGGCCTTGTTGAGCAGCACGTCGTTGTAGACTGCCATGAACACCACGCCGCCGTGCTGCCAGCCCGACTCGTATCTGGCGCGCCGCTCGTTGTCGCCGTCGTCGAGCGCGCTGCGGTCGGGCTGGGTGGTGTAGATGCCGTTGCGCGATACCTCGCGGGCAAAGCGGCGGACATCAGGATAGTTTTTCCGGAACCAGTCGCGCCGCTCCGCGGACAACGGTCCATTTTGCGCAGGCACGGAAAAATTAGCCGTGCGCTGGAACACGGTCAGGCGCTTCGCCTGTTCGGCGATCACAGGCACGGCCTGGATGGCGGACGAACCGGTGCCGATGACGGCGACGCGTTGACCGCTAAAATCGATGGGCTCATGCGGCCATTCGCCGGTGTGATAGACCTTGCCCTTGAAGCGATCGAGGCCCTCGATGTCGGGCATCCGCGCATTCGACAGGCAGCCGGTGGCGAGCACGACGAATTTTGCGGTGACTGCCTTGCCGTCCGATGTGGCTACCTTCCATGTATTGGCGCGCTCGTCGAACTCGGCCCGCTCGACGCGGGTGTCGAACTGGATATCCGATCGCAGATCGAAGCGATCGGCGACATGATTGGCATAGGCCAATATCTCCGGCTGCGGCGCATAGCGCTCGCTCCAGTCCCATTCCTGTTGCAGATCGTCCGAAAAGGAATAGGAGTACTGCATGCTCTCGATGTCGCAGCGCGCCCCAGGGTAGCGATTCCAGTACCAGGTGCCGCCAACCCCGCTGCCCTGCTCGAACACCCGCGCGCTCAGGCCGAGCCCGCGCAGCCGATGCAGCATATACATGCCGGCAAAGCCGGCACCGACCACGACGACGTCGTAGGCCTGGACCGGCTGTTCATCCTCGGCCGGCCGAGCGGCGGACATGGACATTCGTGCATTCCTCCCCGAATTCTTCTCGATTTGGCCGACAGCATTCTTCGCGCAGCGTCAAAGCGCAAGACACAAATCCGGCCATCCGGGCTACGGAATTGCCATGGCTGGGAGGCCTCGGGATCGCCCCGGACCGGTTGGCTTGCCGACGCGGGATGGGCTAGCGTCCGGACGGGTCGAACCAATAACAAGGGATACCTCGGGAGGAGGTCGAAGGCCATGAACACCCTGCCCAAATCCGTGATCATCACCGACGACACGATGCGCGAAGGCCTGCAGATCGAGAGCGCGGCCATTCCCGTCGAGGCAAAACTCCGCTTGCTCGATGCGATCGGCGAAACCGGGGCCAAGGTGATCTCGATCGGCTCGTTTGCTCATCCGAAGTGGACGCCGCAGATGGCGTGCATCGACGAGATCGCCGAGCGCTTCGTGCCGAAGCCCGGCGTGATCTACACCGCCGCCGTCTTCAACAAGCACGGATTCGATCGGGCCGACCGCTACTTTCCCAAGATCGACGTGCGGCGCAATCGCGGCCGCTACGCCACCCATGTCGAGCTCTGCGATTCCTTTGCACGCCGCAACTACAACCGCAGCCAGGCGCAGCAGATCGCCGCCCTCGACGAGACCATTGCGGCCGCGCGCGCCGCCGGCGCCGAGAAGGCGTCGGTGTCGATCGGCAATCCGTTCGGCTCGAATTTCGAGGGACCGTTCTCGCACGAACAACGCATGGGCCTGCTCGAACTGATGATCGGCAAGTGGGAGGCCGCGGGCATTCCCGTGACACGCGTGGCGCTGCTCGAAGCCATGGGCTGGAACCTGCCGCACCTGGTGCGGCAGACGATCCTGGCCATCAGGGAACGCTGGCCCATGGTCGCCGATTTTCATCTTCACCTGCACAATCAGCGCGGTGCGACCATCGCCAGCTATTATGAAGGCCTGATGCTCGGCGTACGCGAGTTCGACACCAGCCTCGGCGGCATGGGCGGATGTCCCTATTGCGGCAACGGCCGCGCGGCCGGCCATGTGCCGACAGAGGACTTCGTCGACCTCTGCCACGAGATGGGAATCGAAACCGGCTACAACCTGAAGAAACTGATCGAAGCCGTGGCGGTCGCCGAAGAAGTCGTCGGTCATCCGCTCTGGGGCCACGTCTCCAAGTCAGGACCGCGGCCGCGCGGCAGCGAGCTCTATCCGCGGGACATGCCCTTTGTGGAAACGCTGGAGGAAGCGGCGCACTTCCGCAAAGGCCCCGGCGTCTATGCCGGCCAGATCGCGCCCTGGAAAAAGGACGACGCCCTGCTGAAGGCGTAGCAAGGCTGTTCAGAAAACAGCCCCGGGGGAAACGATGGGAATTATCGAAACCAAGCTCGACCGCCGATCCGACACGTTCGCGCGCAATCGCTCCGACATGATCGAGTCGTTGCAGACGGTGGAGGACCTGCTTGCCGAGGCGGCGCGTGGCGGCGGTGAGCAGGAGATGGCGCGGCTGCGCGCGCGCGGAAAGATGCCGCTGCGTGAGCGCATCTCCATGGCGCTCGACCGGGACTCGCCGTTCCTGGAAATCAGCCCGCTTGCGGCCTGGCGCTCCAATTTCAATGTCGGCTCCGGCTTCGTGGTCGGCATCGGCGTCATCTCCGGCGTCGAATGCGTCATTCTCGGCCACGATCCGTCCGTGCGCGCCGGCGCGTTCAACCCGTTCAATTCCAAGAAGCTGATGCGCGGACTGGAAATCGCACGCACCAACCGCATGCCCTACGTCCAGTTCGTGGAATCGGCGGGCGCGGACCTGCGTGGCGAATCCGGCAAGGAAGATCCGGAGGCGACCATCCGGCGCGAGGTCGGCCACTTCGCGGAGTCCGGCCGCCTGTTCTACGAGATCACGGAGCTTTCGAAGCTGCGCATCCCGACCGTGTCCATCGTGTTCGGCGCCTCGACGGCCGGCGGCGCCTACCAGCCCGGCATGAGCGATTACAACATCTTCATCCGCGGCCAGTCCAAGGTGTTTCTGGGCGGGCCGCCGCTGGTGAAGATGGCAACCGGCGAGGATGCCAACGAGGAAAGCCTCGGCGGCGCCGAGATGCACACGACGATCTCCGGGCTCGGCGACTACCTGGCGGAAGACGAGACTGACGGCATCCGCATCGCGCGCGAGGTGATCTCGCATCTGAACTGGCGCAAGCTCGGCCCGGGACCGACACTGCCCGCCGATCCGCCGCTGTACGACGCCGAAGATCTGCTCGGCATCGTCGGGCGCGACCTGCGCCAGCCCTTCGACATCCGCGAGGTGATCGCCCGCATCGTCGACGGATCGCGCTTCGAGGAGTTCAAACCGCTCTACGGACCCACGCTGGTCACCGGATGGGCGTCGATTCACGGATTTCCGGTCGGAATCCTCGGCAACAACGGCGCGCTGCTGTCGGAGTCGGCGGAGAAGGCCGCGCAGTTCATCCAGCTCTGCAACCAGATCGACGTTCCCCTGCTCTTCCTTCACAACATCACTGGCTACATCGTCGGCACCGATTTCGAGCAGGGCGGCATCACCAAGGACGGCTCGAAGATGATCAATGCGGTCGCCAATTCGACGGTGCCGCATCTCACCGTGATCGTCGGCGCCTCCTACGGAGCCGGCAATTACGGCATGAGCGGCCGCGCCTACGGCACCCGCTTCTCGTTCTTATGGCCGACCGCCAAGATTGCCGTCATGGGCCCGAAGCAGATGGCCGGCGTGATGACCATCGTCCAGCGTGCCGCGGCACAAAGGCGCGGAGAGAAATTCGACGAGGAAGCCAACGCCAAGCGCGTCGAGTCGGTGGAGCATTGGGCAGAGGAACGCTCGAAGGGGCTGTTTGCGACCTCTCGCGTCTCCGATGACGGGATGATCGATCCGCGGGATACCCGCACGGTGCTCGGCATCGCGTTATCAGCCTGCCACAGCAACCACGTCGCGGGCACCAAGGAATTCGGCACATGGCGAATGTAACCCCGATCCGGCGCCTCCTGATCGCCAACCGGGGCGAGATCGCCCGGCGGATCATCCGCACCGCGCACGCCATGGGCATCGGCACGGTCGCGGTCTATTCCGAAAACGACGCCACGGCACCTTTCGTCCAGGATGCCGATACGGCGATCGCGATCGGAGGCCGCACCGCGGCCGAAAGCTATCTCGACATCGGCAAGCTGATCGATGCCTGCAAGCGAAGCGGAGCCGATGCGGTGCATCCAGGCTACGGTTTTCTCTCGGAAAGCGCAGGTTTTGCCGAGGCCGTGACGGCTGCCGGCCTGATCTGGGTCGGCCCCTCGCCCAAGGCGATCCGCGCGATCGGCGACAAGCTGGCGGCCAAACACCTGCTGAAGCCGCTCGGCGTGCCCCTGCTCGAAGCGTTCGAACTGCCGGAAAACGCCGATGCCTCGACTGCTGCGAAAAAGATCGGCTATCCGGTCCTGATCAAGGCCGCCGCCGGCGGTGGCGGCCGCGGCATGCGCATCGTCGAGAAGGCATCCGATCTCGCTCAGGCCATCGAAAGCGCGCGACGCGAAGCCGCAGCCTCCTTCGGCGACGGCACGGTATTTCTCGAACGCTGGCTCAGCAACGCCAGACATGTCGAGATCCAGATTCTCGGCGACAAGCACGGAAATCTCGTCCACCTGTTCGAACGCGAATGTTCGATCCAGCGCCGACACCAGAAGATTGTCGAGGAAGCTCCCTCGCCTGCGGTCGATGCGGCGTTGCGCGAGCAGATGGGGAACGCCGCCCTCGCCGCCGGCCGCGCCATCGGCTACGACTCTACCGGCACGGTGGAGTTCCTGGTCAGCGGCCGCGAGTTCTTCTTCCTGGAGGTCAATACCCGGCTGCAGGTCGAGCATCCTGTCACGGAGGCCGTGACCGGCCTCGACCTGGTGCGGGAACAACTGCGCGTGGCGGAGGGCGAAGCGCTCGGGTTCAGTCAACAGGACCTGCGAATTCAGGGCCACGCCATCGAGGTCCGGCTCTGCGCGGAGGACCCGGAGAAGAACTTCCTGCCGACGCCGGGCACAGTGCAGGTATGGGAGCCGCCGACCGGCGACGGCATCCGCACCGACTCAGGCATCGAAAGCGGCAGCGAGATCGGCATCGCTTTCGATCCGATGATGGCCAAGATTATCGCCTGGGCGCCGACGCGGCGCGAGGCCGCAGCGAAACTCGCGCGCGCGCTGGAAGCGACTCGTGTGCAGGGCATCGTTCACAATCGGGACTTTCTGGTCTCGTGCCTGCGCAGCACAGAATTCCTGCGCGGCGAGACCGATACCGGCTTCATTGCCAGGGTGAAGCCGAGCCCGACACGCGCCGTCGGCGAGAACGAACTGCATGCGGCTGCGATCGCGGCCGCCCTGCACGATCGCGGGTGCCGCCAGCGCAACATGCGGATCCTGAAGACCATTCCGGGCGGCTTCCGCAACTCGGTGATGCCGCCGGAACAGGTGAGCTACACGCTCAGGGACACAAGGCTGAACCTTACCTATTGGCCCGCGCGCGACGGCAGCCTCGCGGTGACTGTAAACGGGGATGCCTATCGGGTCGTTGAATTCGATGTCAACGAACGTGGCATCGATCTGGCGATCGATGGCCGGCGCTGCCGGCACAGCGTGCTCGCGGTGGACGACAAGCGCTTCGTCCATGGCGCCGCCGGCGACATCGAGTTGGTGGAATTGCCGCGCTTTCCGGCGTCCGAGCGGGCGGAGCAGCGCGGCGGCCTGAAGGCGCCGATGCCCGGAAAGGTCATGTCGGTCATGGTCGCGGAGGGCGATCTGGTCGAACGCGGTCAGCCCTTGCTGGTGCTGGAAGCAATGAAGATGGAGCACCGCATCGACGCGCCGTGGAACGGCACTGTCAAGACGCTCAACGTAGCTGCCGGCGACCAGGTCGCCAACGGCGCCACACTCGTAATCATGGAACAGGCGGGGTAGCTGCAGATGCCGACGACAGAAGCGACACTCTATGCCGTCGAGGACGAGACCGCGTGGATCACGCTCAACCGTCCGGAGAACCGCAACGCGCTGTCCCAGATCCTGGTGACGGAGCTTCACGGTCACCTCGGCGTCGCCATCGAGGATCCGGCGGTGCGCTGCATTGTCATCACCGGCAATGGACCCGCCTTCTGCGCCGGAGCCGACCTGAAGAACAGGAACCAGGGCGAGGTCTCGGGGCCGACCTTTCCCGATGTGCTCAAGCGCATCATTGAAAGCCCCAAGCCGGTGATTGCCGCGATCAATGGTGCGGCGTTTGCCGGCGGTCTCGGACTCGTCGGCGCCTGCGATATCGCGATCGCCGTGGCCGATGCCAAGATCAGCTTCTCGGAGGTGCGCATAGTCGTCATTCCCGCCATCATCGCCGTGGTCTGCGTGCCGAAACTCGGGCAGCACAACGCCATGAAGCTGTTTGTCTCGGGCGAGCAGTTCACCGGAGCCCAGGCCGTCGGTCTCGGCCTCGTCCACCGGGCCGTTGCGAAGGAGCAACTGCGCGGCGCCGTTCAGGAGGAGACTGACATGATCCGCCTGGGCGCTCCCAAGGCGGTGGCCGAATGCAAGAGACTGGTGCGCCGCGCGGCCGAGCCAAGGCCCCTCGACGAGGCGTTCGGCGAAATGGCGGAATGGAGCCGGCGGATGTTCATGTCCGACGACGGCCAGGAAGGCATGGCGGCGTTCCGGGAAAAGCGCAAGCCGCGCTGGGTGAAGAATTGAACGACGGCGGAGGTCAATATGAGCGAACTTGACGAATTCCGCCGTGAAGTCGAATCCTGGCTGAAGCAGAACCGCCCGCCGGAGCCGGATTTCCTGCTGCCTGAATCATTCATGGAAGTCGGCTCGGACGAGCAGTTCGAATATCTGCGTAACTGGCAGCGCAAGGTCTACGACGCAGGCTACCTCGGCATGGCGTGGCCGCGGGAATATGGCGGCGGCGGCAAGCCGCAGGCCTATCAGGACATCGTCAACGCGGAAATGGCGCGGCAAAAGGTGCCGTTCGTGCCGAACACGATTGGCCTCAACTGGGCCGGTCCTATCATTCTCGCAATCGGCAGCGAGGAAGAGAAAAAGCGCTACATCAAGGGAATTCTCAACGCCGACGATATCTGGTGCCAGGGATTTTCCGAACCGGATCAGGGATCGGACCTCGCCAATTGCCAGTTGTCGGCGCGGCGCGACGGCAACGAATATGTGCTGAACGGCTCCAAGATCTGGACCAGCCTCGGCGGCTACGCCAAGTACATGATCCTGCTGGCGCGAACCAACCCGCAAAAGCCGCGCTATGAAGGGCTTTCGTTTTTCCTGGTCCCGATGAAGACGCCGGGGATCGAGCCGCGGCCGATCAAGAAGCTGACCGGCGAGTACGGCTTCACCCAGACGTTCTTCACGGACACGCGCATTCCGGCCGAATGTCTGATGGGCAAGGAAGGCGAAGGCTGGAAGATTGCCATGCTGACGCTGACGTTCGAGCGCGGCGTGACCGGCGGACAGGCCGGCGGCCTCAGCCGCGTCTCGCCCGGTTTCGACGACGTGCTGGCGCTCGCGCGACGTT
>JAHCKB010000469.1 GCA_026125985.1 Bradyrhizobium sp. | reverse complement strand
CAACGCCGAAACGGCGCCCGGGAGTTCCGCGGTCGCCGCTTCCAGACATGCACGCCGGGCGAACTCAGGCCTTCGCCGAGGCGAGCATGCGACCTTCGCCTTCGGGGGCGTTCAGGACGAAGGTCACCAGCAGAACCGCAGCGCCGTTCAGCCAGTAATACGCCGCTTCGAGACCGTGGAAGCCAAGGACGAGCGGAGCGACGATGAAGACGGCACCCACCAGCCGATCGACCGCGACATGCATGCGGTACGGCACGATGCGGATGACGCCAGTCTTGTGATCGGTGAGCAAGGTCAGAGCGAAGGCAGCGATGCCTGTTGCAACCGACAGATAAAGGGCCCACGGGTTGCCGCGGCCGAGCCCGAGGATGAAAGGCGTCGCGATCAGGCTCACGGCGACGGGATAGTCGAGGAACGCGTGGACGGTCTTGGTGACGAAACGAAAGTTCATGACATTCTCCTGGTCGACTTGCCGGACCTCGTCACGAGGTCCGGGCTGTTCGAGATTTCAGGTGACGACGGGCGCAGCGCCCGTCGGGCTTCACGCGGCAACGTCGAGCTTGAGGTCGACTTTCGGGAAGTCGATGTCGGTATGTGCGACGTTGTTGGTGTAGTTGGTCATCACGTTGATCGCGACGTTGGCGATCACCTCGACGAGATGGCCATCGCCGAGACCGGCCGAGCGGGCCTGCGCGACATCGGCGTCGCTGACCTGGCCGCGCGCGGCGACCACCGCCTTCGCGAACGCAACGATGGCATCGTCGATCGCGGTCTCGCCGCGGCCTTCGCGGGCCTTGCGAATGCCGGCGGCCGTCAGGCCCGCGCCCTTGCCCATCAGCGTGTGCGCCGAGAGGCAATACTCGCAGTCGTTGGCCTGCGCGACCGCGAGCGCGACAATCTCGCGCTGCTTTGCCGTCAGCACCCCCTTTGCGAGCGCGTCGGAAAAAGCCAGGTAGCCGTTCAGCACGGCAGATGACTGGGCGAAGGTGGAAAACAGGTTCGGCACCATGCCGATCTTGGCCTTCACGGCGGCAAGCGTCGCTTGAATGCCGGAGTCGGCCTGGGCGGAATTGATGGGAGCGATACGGGGCATGAGGTTGTCCTTTTTGGGTTGCATGCTGACTGCACGTGCCCCATATGGCGGACTGTCAGTGACGCGTGGTACCAACATGATTGCCGATCGTACCAATGGATCATTTCGCCGCCCTGTTTGCCCATGTCACGCCAACCGCACGGACTTTCTTTGCCGGGAATCTCTGTGAGACCACGCAGTTCGCGGAATTTGGCTATCTGCATTTGCTCAAGGGCGGAGCGCTTACGCTGACGCAGTCGGGCACAGCCGATATCGCCGTTTCCGAGCCGACCCTGCTGTTCTTTCCGCGCCCGCGCGCGCATGGGTTCACGATTGGCTCACAACGTGGTGCCGACCTCGTTTGCGCGACCATCGATCTCGGGTCGGATCGGGGAAATCCGATCAGCCAGGGATTGCCGGACCTCGTCATGCTGCCGCTCGACTCCCATCCGACGCTGAAACCGGCGTGCGAGTTGCTGGTGACCGAGGGGTTTGCGGACAGTGATGGTCGCCAGGCTGCGCTGGACCGGCTCTTCGACTATCTGCTCATACTCGTGGTGCGCCATGTGGTCGCCAGCGGGCTGGTCCGGAGCGGCGTACTGGCTGGTCTTGCCGATCCCCGACTGGCCAAGGCGCTGACTGCAATGCACGAGGAACCGGCAAAGCCGTGGTCGCTCGGCGATCTGGCTGACGCAGCAGGCATGTCGCGTACGCGTTTCGCGGCACATTTCCGTGACGTCGTGGGAACCACGCCGATCGACCATCTTACAAACTGGCGCATGACGCTTGCACGCGGGCTGCTCGCAGCGGGCAAGCCGGTAAAGAGCGTCGCCTCGCAAGTCGGCTATGACAGCGCCGCCGCCTTCTCACGGGTTTTTGCGCGATTGATCGGACACGCGCCTCGCGACGTCGGCGCAAATCGGGATCGGCCCGGTTGAGGGGGAACTTCGCTGCGTACCAAGTCCCGCGAGAGGCTTCCGGCGCGATTTCGCAGTGTCGCTTCCCCTACCGATATCTGCTATCTGACCCCGACACCTGCCGAAGACGGCGACCTAGTGCCCTGAACTCGCCTTATTCGGCGATTTCCAGGGACATACTGCCCTCGAGATCACAGCCAGCTACTATCGACCGTTCCATGCTCTCCATCGCGCCCTACAGCAAAGCTGCACGGATCATTGCGTACGCGACGGCCGCGGCAATCGCCGCAACGCCGATGGCGGCCTCGGCCCAGCGGCTCCCATTGATCCGGGACACCGAGTCCGAACAGCTGCTGCGCGACTACACCCGTCCGATCCTGCGCGCCGCCGGTATGGAGAAGCAGAACATCCAGATGGTGATCATCAATCAGACGAGCTTCAACGCCTTCGTCGCCGATGGCCGCCGCATCTTCGTCAAC
>JAHCKB010000468.1 GCA_026125985.1 Bradyrhizobium sp. | reverse complement strand
TCCTTGCCCGGTCCTGCCACGCTATCATGAGGCGACTTCACCCCGCGATGGACATGACATGACGCTGAGCTCCCAACAACTTGACCTGCAGAAACGCGCGAGAACGCTGGCGCGGCAAACCATCGCCCCGCGTGCGGCCGAAGTCGACCGCAGCGAACAATATCCGTGGGACAATGTGAAGGCGCTGGCGGAGGCCGGTTTCTTCGGCATGACCATCCCGAAGCAATATGGCGGCCCCGGCCTCGGCTTTCTCGAGGCGGCGCTCGTCGTCGACGAGATGGCGCAGGTCTGCGGCGTCACCGGGCGGATCGCGGTCGAGGCCAATATGGGCGCGATCTCCGCCGTCATGCATTACGGCACCGAGGCGCAGAAGAAGCTCGCGGCCGAACTGGTGCTGTCCGGCGACAAGCCGGCGATCTGCATCACTGAGCCCGGCGCGGGCTCGGCGGCCTCCGAGATGACCACGCGCGCCGACCGCAAGGGCAAGGGCTACGTCATCAACGGCGGCAAGCACTGGATCACCGGCGGCGGGGTCTCGCGGCTGCATCTGGTGTTCGCCCGCGTGTTCGACGAGGCCGGCGAGGAGCAAGGCATCGGCGGCTTCCTCGCTATCCGCGACCAGACCAAAGGGCTGGTGGTCGGCCGGCGCGAGCCGACCATGGGGCTGCGCGGCATTCCCGAAGCGGAAATTCTGTTTCAGGACATGGAAGTGGCCGATGACATGGTGGTGCTGCCGCCCTCCGGCTTCCGGCGCGGCTTTGCTGACCTGATGAATGCCTACAACTCCCAGCGCGTGGGTGCGGCCACGGTGGCGCTGGGCTTGGCCGACGGCGCCTACCAGCATGCGCTGGAATACGCAGGAGAACGCGAGCAGTTCGGCCGCCCGATCGCGGAGTTTCAGGGGCTGCAATGGATGCTGGCCGACATGTCCGTGCAGATCGCAGCCGCCCGCGAGCTGATCTACAAGGCCGCGCGCTCGTCCTCCCCCTTTCCCGATCCGCTGTTTGCGGCGCAGGCGAAGATCTTTGCGGCCGACGCGGCGATCCGCGTCACCAACGACGCGCTGCAGGTGTTCGGCGCGGCCGGCTATTCGCGCAACCGCCCGCTGGAGCGCATGGTACGCGACGCCCGCATGTTCACCATCGGTGGCGGCACTGCGCAGATCCTGCGCACCGTGGTGGCAAGCCGTATCCTGGGGCGCAAGCTGCCGCAGACGCGGGACGGTTATCTGGAAGACGCGCGGGCGGAAAGAAGAACGAATTACTAAGGATAAGGCCGGTCAGAGGACTCGGCACGCTCCATTTTCGTCATGGCCGAGCTCGTCCCGGCCATCCACGTCTTTCTTTCTCATGCGACCAAAGACGTGGATGCCCGGCACAAGGCCGGGCATGACGACACAAAGATATGCCAGACCCTCATGGTGAGGAGTGCCGCTTGCGGCGCGTCTCGAACCATGCAGGCCGAGATGCTAGCCGGCGCTAGGCCGCGTTGCGTGCGCTGATGTCGAGCAGGCCCGCCTCGATCAGCGCCTCCCTGATGCGCCCGATCTCCGCGTCGCCGATCTTGACCAGCGGCGGACGCACCACGGCGCGCGGCAGCTTGCTCATCAGCACCAGCGCCTCCTTCATGCGGTTGTGCATGTCGACGAAGGGATCGGCGTAGAACACGCGTGCGGTCGGATAGATGCGGTCGTTCAGCCGCCTGGCTTCCGCGAGATCGCCCGCCTGCACCGCCCGATAGAGCCGGGCCTGAAGATCGGCGATGACGCTGCCGCTGCCGGACAGCAGCCCGTTGCAGCCGAGCACCAGCGAACTCAACAGCCATGCGCTGTTGGTGGAGAGCACGTTGATCGGCCGCTTGCGTCCCTGCAGCGCGCGGATATGGCTCTCGTGCTGCGGCACCAGCGGCGTCCAGTCCTTGATGGCGCGGATCGCAGGCACTTCCTCGAACAGCCGCTCCAGCGTCGCGAGCGGATAGCCCTGCCCGGTGGCAAGCGGATACTGAAAGGCGATCAGCGGCAGGTCGGTCGCGTCAGCAATGGTCTTGAAATGGGCGAGCGCCATCTCTGGCGTCTGGCCGATGGTGAACGGCGCCGGCGGAAACACCAGCAGCGCCGAAGCACCGCCGCTCTGGGCCTGCCGCGCGATCCGCGCCGCCTCCAGGCTGCCGTCCGCCCAGATGCCGTGAACGATCGGCAGCTTGCCGCCGACCTCCTCGCCCGCGATCTCCATGACGCGGCGCTGCTCGTCGAGCGTACAGGAGGCCACTTCCGTGGAGTGCGCATTGACCGTGATGGCCGACAGCCCCTGCACCGAGGCGACATCGCGCAGATGCGACCGGAAGCTCGGCTCGTCGATGGAGAAATCGGTATGGAACGGCAGCAGAACCGCGGGGATCACACCTTGAGGCACGAAATCGGGATGGCGCGGCATGGGTCCGTCTCCTCCGGCTTCTTTTGCAGCTTCGCGGTCAGC
>JAHCKB010000467.1 GCA_026125985.1 Bradyrhizobium sp. | reverse complement strand
GAGGCATGCATCCACCGCTTCGACCGCCTTTACGGCCGCGGGCAGAGCGCCGGAATGGCCCACCATGTCCGTGTTGGCATAGTTCACCACGATCAAGTCGAACTTCCCCGAAGCGATGGCGTCGACGAGCTTGTCGGTCACTTCCGGTGCGCTCATCTCGGGCTTGAGGTCGTAGGTCGCCACCTTCGGTGATGGGACCAGGATACGCTCTTCGCCTTCGAACTGCTGCTCCTCGCCGCCGTTGAAAAAGAACGTGACGTGCGCGTACTTTTCGGTTTCGGCAATTCTGAGCTGCTTGAGACCGGCGCGCGCGATGGTCTCGCCCAGTCCCATCTTGATGACTGCAGGGGGGAACAGCGTCTTGAGAAAGCCGTTCAGGGCAGCGGAGTATTCGACCATCCCGACGGCGCTCGCGAACTTCATCAGACGCCCGCGCTTGAAGCCATCGAACATCGGATCGAGCAGCGCTGTCAGAATCTCGCGTGCCCGGTCGGAGCGATAGTTGAACATCAGGACGCCGTCGCCGTCCTTCATGCCCGTGTATCCCTCGATCGCCGTCGGTAGCACGAACTCGTCATCCAGCTTTGCAGCGTAAGCCTTTTCGACCGATTCCGCGGGGGTCTTCGCGACCTCGCCCTTGGCGTCGACGATGCAGGCATACGCCTTCTCGATGCGGTCCCAGCGCTTGTCGCGATCCATGGCATAAAAGCGACCGGCGACCGTGGCGAACCTGATCGGCAGGTCCTTCCCGAGTCCGGCCGCGATCTGCTCGAGATACTCCAGCGCGTTGCGCGGCGGCGTATCGCGTCCGTCGAGGAAGGCGTGAATCCACACCGGCACGCCACCGGCGGCGATCATGTTGGCGAGGGCAACCAACTGATCCTGGTGGGCGTGTACGCCACCGGGTGAGGCGAGGCCCAGCAGATGGCAGGCGCCGCCGGTCTTCTTCAAGGTCGCGATCAGCTCGGTAAGGATCGGGTTTTTCCGAAGAGAGCCGTTCTCGATCGCATGGTCGATGCGCGGCATGTCGGGCACGGCGACCCTGCCGGCACCGAGATTCATGTGTCCGACCTCGGAGTTCCCCATCTGGCCCTTGGGCAGGCCGACGAAGCTCTCCGAGGCGTCGATCAATCCCTGCGGGCAGGTCGCGACCAGCCGGTCGAAATTCGGCGTGTGCGCATCGAGGATCGCGTTGTCCTTCGGATCGGGCCGGAAACCCCAGCCGTCTAGAATGCAGAGCAGAGCAGGCCGCGGACGGGACGCAGCCATCACGAAGCCTTGGGCGAGAAGGGCCGGGCGCGCTCGACCGAGTTGAACTTGTTGGGGCAGCTCAGCTCGCGCGGATCGGTGTTGGGATTCTGGTCGGGCACCTCGATGGCGCAGAACACGAACTCGCCGCGCGGCTCGCCGTCGATCGAGATATCGTAAGTGTAGGTACCGGGTGGATCGCCCGGGATGATGCACCACGAGCGCTGCAGCACGCCGTCCTGCACGACCTCGCGCATGCGGGTTGTAGCCCTGGTCTTGTCGGCGCTGACCTCGGTCTCGGGCCCGGCGATCACCTGCTCGGCGGGCTGAGAGGTGGTCAGCACCTCGGTCAGGCTGATGGTCCGGTTGGGCCCGCCGAGATACATCCGCCACCCGAAGCAGGCGCGGTTGAACAACAGCGGGATGGCGTTAGTCTCGTAGTGGCGCTGCTGACCGTCATCCCCAGTGATCGAGACATAGGGAATGCTGCGCACCGGCTTGGCCTTCGCCGCAGGTGTATCGGCCACCGGGGTCTGGGCCACGGCCACGGTCGCGAGGGCGGCCAGGACAAGCCCGGAAGAGGCGGCGGCAAGCCGCAGGAGAGCTGAGCGCATGGCCTAATGTAGCCCCGGTTTTTCGTCAGAACAGAGGCAAATTCACCGCTTTTGACGATAACTCTTTGTGCTTATCCGTAGAGAAAGCGGGTCTGTTGACCGGTTGCCTGGTCAATCAGGCTCGATGGTACGGGTGGCCGGCGAGGAGCTGTTGGGCACGATAGATTTGCTCGGCCAGCATCGCGCGGGCGAGCAGGTGGGGCCAGGTCATGGCGCCGAAGGACAGCACCAGCGACGCTTTCGCCAATAGGGGCTCGCCATGACCGTCGGCACCGCCGATCAGGAAGGCGAGGTCGGCCATGCCGTCGTCTCGCCAGCGTCCGAGGCGCTTGGCGAAGGCCTCGCTGTCCAGGACCTTGCCGCGGCGGTCCAGGGCGACCCACACGGCTTTGTCCGGAATCGCTCCGAGCAGCAGCTCGCCCTCGCGGCGGATCAGCTCGGCGGGCGCCAGCTTCCGCTTTTCCTCGAGCTCGCGCAGGGTGAGCGGCCAGCGGATGCGGCCGGCGTAGTGTTCGTAGAGATCGCGTTCCGGCCCGCGGCCGGCTCGGCCGATGCAGGCGATCGTGACCCTCAAGCGCGCTTGCGCCGGGCGGCCTTTGCAGGCTTGGGCGCCGCCTG
>JAHCKB010000466.1 GCA_026125985.1 Bradyrhizobium sp. | reverse complement strand
CGCCAAGGAAAGGCGCCAGCATCAATGTCGTACGCTACGGCGTGCAGAGCTCCACGACGACACAGAAGTGATCAGTACGATGTTCGACAAGACTTGCGGTGACGTTCCGATGCGAAGCTTCCGACTTCGCGTCCTCTCCTTCTCGGCGGTTGCCGCACTTGCGGTCTCCCCGGCCTTGTGGCCGGCCTTTGCGGCAGAGCCGGACGCCAACACGGAGCCGTCTGTCCAGGCCGCTGCCAAGGAGGCGAAGGAAGATCCGCAGGTGACCGGCTCGATCGGCCCGGTCAGAACCCGGTTCCTTTCGCTCGGTGTCGGCAAGTCGGCGGTGGTCGATCTGCCGCGCGAAGCCAAGGATGTGCTGGTCGCGGACCCCAAGATCGCCAACGCCGTGATCCGCTCGGCGCAACGCGCCTACATTATTGGGGCCGCGGTCGGTCAGACCAACGTCGTGTTCTTCGACGCCGCCGGCAACCAGATTTCCTCATACGACATCGCGATCAAGCGCGACCTCAACGGCATCCGTGCCGCGCTCCGCAGCATTCCCGGCGTGCAGATCGAGGGCGTGGGCGATGGCGTAATTCTGACCGGTTCGGTGTCGAGCCCGATCGAAGCGCAGCAGGCCGGCGACGTCGCAGCCAAACTGGTCGGCAGCACCGAGAAGGTGGTCAACTCCATCGTCGTCCGCGGCCGCGACCAGGTGATGCTGAAGGTGCATGTCGCCGAAGTACGTCGCGACATCGTCAAGCAAATGGGCGTCGATATCAGTGCCAGCATGAACTACGGCACCGCCGTCGTGAACTTCAACAACCAGAATCCGTTCACCGCCTTCGGACGTCCGCTGGTCGCCCAGAACGGCCTCCAGGCCGCCTCGATCCTGAAGGGCGTGCCGCAAGTACAGGCCACCATGCGCGCGATGGAGAGCGCCGGCGTGGTGCGTACATTGGCAGAGCCGAACCTGACGGCGATCTCCGGTGAGGCGGCAACCTTCATCGCTGGCGGTGAATTCCCGATCCCTGCCGGTTATTCCTGCGACCCCGTCACCCGAGTCTGCACGACGCAGATCATGTACAAGAAGTTCGGCATCTCCCTGAACTTCACGCCCGTCGTGATGAGCGAAGGCCGCATCAGCCTGCGAGTGATGACGGAAGTTTCAGAGCTCTCCAGCGAGAATGCGCTCACGCTGAACCAGAACGGCAGTTCGCTTACGGTTCCCTCGATCCGGACCCGCCGCGCAGACAGCACGCTGGAAATTCCCTCCGGCGGATCGATGGCAATGGCCGGCCTGATCCAGCAGCAGACCAGACAGGCGGTCAACGGCCTGCCCGGACTCGACCAGCTCCCCATCCTTGGCGGTCTCTTCCGCAGCCAGGATTTCGTGAACAACGAGACCGAACTGATGGTGCTGGTGACACCCTACGTCGTCCGCGCGGTGGCGCAGAAAGACTTGTCGCGTCCCGACGACGGGTTTGCGCCTGCCAACGACTCCCAGTCGACACTGCTGGCACGCATCAACCGGATTTACGGCGTTGCTGCCCGCGTCGAAACCGGCGCCGGTCACCCCGGCTATTTCGGCTTCATCATCGACTGACGGGATCGTACGGGGTTGGGGAACAAGAACATGACATCGGCAACATCAAAATATCGCAGCCTGCGCACTGGCTTCGCCCTCGCCGTCATTTCCGCCGCGCTCGGCGGATGCTGGTCGGGCGGCGAGGTCGTGACCGCGAGCGTTCCGGATGATTACCGCCAACGCCATCCGATCGCGGTGCAGGAAGCCAACCATTCCATCGTCGTCTTCGTCGGCGCCGGTCGCGGCGGGCTGTCCGGCCCGCAGCGCGCCGATGTGGTGGGTTTTGGCCGGAGCTGGGTTCGCGAAGGCACCGGGGGCGTGGTCGTCGATGTCCCCGTCAATACGCCGAATGCGCGTGCCGCCGCATCCGCAGCCCGGGAGATTCGCCATACCCTGTCTTCGGCCGGCGTGCCCTCCAACGCCGTTCGCGTCAATCATTACACGCCGGATGACCCCGAACGGTTCGCAACGGTGCGCCTGAGCTATCCCAAGATTTCAGCCGTGGCCGGCCCCTGCGGCCTCTGGCCCGCCGACCTCGGACCGTCGATCGACAATCCCGGCTACAACGAGAACAAGCAGTATCACAATTTCGGCTGCGCGACCCAGCGCAACCTCGCTGCGATGGTCGAAAATCCCGCCGACCTTGAGCAGCCGCGGTCGGAGAGCCCGGCCTATACGATGCGCCGCACGACCTCTTTCGAGAAATACCGCAAGGGCGTGTCGACCACGACAATCTATCCGGAAACCGACAAGGCCAAACTTAGCGATACGGGCAAATGATGAGCCGCTCCAAGCACAAGCAAGAAGACGCCGATCTCCCGCCCCCGCCGGCCGACAACGGCGACTACATATCGCCCGCGCCGCGCGTATCGGTGCAGATCTTCTGCGTGACGGAAGCCACCGCAAGCACCTCGCGCGCCGCAGCCGAG
>JAHCKB010000465.1 GCA_026125985.1 Bradyrhizobium sp. | reverse complement strand
CAATGAGGTCATGACCGAGCCAATCGCCGATGCCGCTAGGAAAAATTTGAGCTCAAACACCTCGCTCACCATGCGGCGCATGGAGAAGCCATTGTCCGTTGCGTGTTGAAAAAAGTGCGAGCGCTATGCTATCCACAACTTTTCGAGAAAGGCACAATCCAGCGCTTCGCAGGGAACGGCAATCGATTGGAGGAGGTCAACGCGCATCGCAGCGATCTGCGCTGAATCTGCCAGCCTTGGTATGGATTCGTAACCCTTCTGGCAATAGCCAGACGGCGGCCGTTGGGGGGGCTTGGGCCGGCGGGTAAAGAGGCGTCGTGAGCGGGCAGAGCGCCAATCGGGGATTTGATGCCGAATCGAGCGATACTGGTGACGGGTGCGGCGGGCTTCATCGGCTTTCATGTCGCCCGCACGCTGCTGGTCGAAGGGCGGCGCGTCGTCGGACTGGACAATCTCAACGATTACTACGATCCGTCGCTGAAGCAGGCGCGCCTCGACGTCCTGCGTGCAAGCAAAGGCTTCGAATTCGTGCAGGCCGATCTCACCGACCGGACCGCGATCGCGGCATCATTTGCCAAACACCGCTTTGCAACGGTCATTCACCTGGCCGCGCAGGCCGGCGTGCGTCATTCCATCGATAACCCTCAAGCTTGCGCCGATGCCAACCTCGAGGGTTTCCTCAATATTCTCGAAGGTTGCCGGTACAACGGTTGCAGCCATCTGCTCTATGCGTCGTCGTCGTCGGTCTATGGCGCCAACACGAAGCAACCGTTCGCCGTTGGCGACCCAACCGACCATCCGGTCAGCCTTTATGCGGCGACCAAGAAGGCGAACGAAGTGATGGCCTATTGCTACAGCCATCTCTACCGCCTTCCTATGACGGGATTGCGATTCTTCACCATCTACGGGCCATGGGGCCGGCCCGACATGGCCTACTTCCTGTTCACCAAGGCGATAATCGAGGGCAGGCCGATCAAGCTCTTCAACCACGGCCGGATGCGCCGCGATTTCAGCTATGTCGATGACGTCGCCCGCGTCGTGTCGCTGCTCATCGACCGGCCTCCCCGTCGGGGCGAGCCGGGCGGAGACCCGCCCGCGCGAATTTACAATGTTGGCAACAATCATCCCGAAGAGTTGTCGCGCATGGTAACCCTTCTGGAGGAGGCGTTGGGCCGCACTGCCGTAAAGGAAATGCTGCCGATGCAGGCAGGCGACGTGATAGAAACCTTCGCCGACATAAGCGACCTGATGCGCGATATCGGGTTTGTGCCGCGGACGCCGTTCGACGAGGGAATTCGCCGGTTTGTGAGCTGGTATCGCGGCCACTACGGAATTTGAGACGCCGATGAACACACGAATCATTCCACTGATCAGGTGCGGCGGCGCCAGGACGCGACTGCGCCCGGCTTCGCGCGAAGTCCACCCCAAGCAGTTCCTGCGCCTGTTTGGCGCGCATTCGACGTTCTAGGACACGCTTGCGCGAGTCTCCAACCGGCCGCTGTTCGATCGGCCGGCAGGAAAGCTACTGGGAATTGCGGGCGACCTCCATTCACGCAGTGTTTAGTTGCGTTTTGGTACCAAAGACAATCGAATAGAGCTTTCAGAGTAATTTCCGCCCCGGGAGACAATCAAGGAAGTGCACAGAGAAGCACAGCAGGCCCGTTGCCTGGTGATCGGCGGCAGCGGTCTCGTCGGCGGATACATCGTCGAGCATCTAGTGAGGCGTGGCCGGCGCCCGCTCGCATTGTCGCGGGCACAGCGAAGCGACTCTCGCATCGATTGGTACCGCGGCGATCTTCACGCGGCCGACGCGCTCAGCTTTCCGCCGTTTTCGATACTGTACTGTACTGTCGACGCGGTATTGCTGGCAGAAGCCTTGCCCTTGCTGGTGCATCCGGCGCTCAAGCGGCTGGTAGCGTTCAGTTCCACGAGCGTGATCACCAAGCTAGACACAGAAGTTGCCGAGGAGCGCGCCATGATCAAACGTCTGGCGGCGGCCGAGACAAAGATTGCGGAAATCTGCGAGCAACACGGAATCGGCTGGACTATCCTGCGACCCACGCTCACCTACACGGAAGGACGTGATACCAACATCACGCCGCTGTCACGGTTGATCCGCAGGTTCGGATTCATGCCGCTGGTCGGCGGCGGCCCTGGTCTACGACAGCCCGTACACGCCGAGGATGTGGCGATAGCTGCGATAGCAGCGGCGCAAGGCGATGCTGCCATCAACAAATTCTATTCTCTGCCGGGTCCCGAGACCGTGACCTACCGGGAGATGATAGGACGGATATTCGACGGCATGGCCATGCCCAGGCGTTTCATCTCAGTGCCGCCATGGCTGTGGCGGGCCGCATTCGTGCTCGTCAGACCGCTGTTCCCCGGAGCCAATGTCGCCATGGGCATCCGCATGATGAAGGACATGACGTTCGATTCCACGCCCGCGCGGAACGATCTGGGTTGGGACCCACGAGCCTTCAGGCCCGTTTTCGGCAAGGGCGTCG
>JAHCKB010000464.1 GCA_026125985.1 Bradyrhizobium sp. | reverse complement strand
GCCCCTCGCCGCCTTGAGCTCCGCGGCGCGGTCCTTCATGGCGGCCTTCTCCTCGGCGGAGAAGGAGGAGGATTTCGCGATCTTGGTCGTGGTCTTGGCCATTCTTGTCACCTTCTCAACCCACGGCATTGCCACCGCTTGGGCTTAGATCAATAGCTTTCAGACTATCGATCAGGTAGCTATCCGGCCATGCGGTCGTCAAGAGGCTGGTGCTTCCTCAGTAGTCTTAAACAATCTCACTGTCTTTGAAGAGCGCCAATTGCTCCCTAGCGGGTTCGACCCGCTTGAATTTAAGCTCAAGTCCAACTTTGGTAGCAATATCACGAACCTGCTTAGTTATGTGATGACTTGTGTTGGCCATTCGCCAAGTTGACGCTCCGCCCGGTCTCCCGGAGCCGGTTGCACACTCGTAAATAAAGCGGTCCCCCACCGAGAACTCTGCGCCAGAGAAGCCTCTATCGCTGCTCACTCTCTTGGCAACCGATCGGATGTCACTGCGATCAGTTCCTCGCTCAATCAGCCAGTCGACGTCCCGTGTGTAGCGAAGATGAGCGATCGGTGCGCGGCCCTTTCCAAAGATAAACTTAGAACTGTCCGCGACAAAGTCACCGAAGAGAACTCCTGCCGCAAAGCCCTCTGAGATGCTCCTTGCTCGTTGCCACGCTAGCCACTCATATCGCGCTGGCGTGGCGGTTCCCCCTGGCTTGGCAGGGTTCACGGTGGGGAAGCTTGAAGCTTGGAATACTACTCGCGAAAAGGACTTATCAGACAGCGCCTCAAAATAGCCTGCTAGAAAATCTGCAAACTCTTCCGTATGTTGAAGGTCAGCATCGGAGAAGTCACAGAGCAGCGTAACGCAGGCCGGATCCAGAGAAAGTTGATCCAAGACGCGTCCGATGTTTCCGCCAACATCCGAAGACGATGAGTCTTCTAGATCGACACGCAGCGCGACGGCGCGTCTCTCTACCGCCCCGACCAGCGCGCGGGCGCGATCGATAGGAGTGCGAAGGTCGAGTACTGGAATGAAGCCATCATTCCTGTCTAGCGCAAGATGGACTAGTCGCTCAAGTAACGAGGACGATTCAGATGCCTCAAGCGATGGAAGGAGATACCTCCAGTCGAACAATGCCGAACCACGTGGCCAGAAGTCACCTAGACGCCGCGCCGCCTCGAAGATTAACTCGTCTGACGTTAGTGAACGCTTCGGTCTCTTCGGATCCGGTTCGCTTGGGGGAGGAACAACCAACTGTGGAAGAATCCTCGAACGTACCGCGGCATCGGCAGACTCAACTGCCATTCGCTCGCCTTCCTTCAGACGGAAAGCGGGCACATACAGGTACCCGTCGATCATGCGAGTTCCTCCGAGAAAAGTCTCCGGACCATCCCTTGCCCCACATTCTGGGCGAACAGAGCGTAGTCTCTGCGTTCCCGCCTGAGCCGTCCAGCAACTATAGCCTCATGAATTCCAATACTCGATGCGAACGCCTTCACTGCTTCGGAGCGCTTCGCGAACCGAACCGGGGATGAGCGCCATCGCTCAGATGGTATCAGGGCATCTTGTGCAAACGTGTTGGCCTCCACCTCTACATCATCGAGGCTGGCGACGTCTTCAATGTCATCTACGAACGCGGTTTTACCCAGCCGCTTAAGATGGAGGAAGACGTGGCCAAGTTCGTGAGCGAGGGTAAACCAAAAATAGTCCAATCGATCGTAGCGTAGACTAAGGGCTACTACGGGGACACCAGCCACACACATCGCGCCGCCGTCGACTTTAGAGCCCGGCTCAGCTGGGCTGATTGTTAGTACAATGCCGAAGTCCCTTAACATGTGAACTGCCTCACGAGGCCCCGATTCGGAGAGCGTGATTTTTCGCAGCTCCGTAATCACCTCGAGATTGGCAATGTCGAACGCCGGTAGTCGATTGTCGTGGATGGCGGCAAGAGCGCGTTCCTTAGCCATCTCCGCCCACTTTTCGGCCTCGACAAGGGAGTCGGAGCTGGTCGACCGCATTCGAAATAGGGCCCATGTGGGCTCAACAATCGCGGCGCGCGGCACTAGCGATAGGGAGAGGCCCAGAAGCCCTGCGATCCGGCTGAAGTTGGCGACCGTTATGTTCTGATATCGCTCGGCCTCGTAGCGCTGAATCTGCTGCTCTTTCATGCCAGCACGAGAAGCTAGATCTCGTTGCGTCCAGCCTAGGGCAATACGGGCGACTATCGCCGCTGAGCCAGGTGCGAGCCCCTTTGCGAGTTCATGGATATCTACGCGGCCACTCTTAATGGCCTCATACTCGCTGATCTCGGTTTCGAAAGCAGCGATCTCGCCATTGAGTGCGTGGCCATAAGCCTCGACCACGCTTGGCGAAAACCCTTGAGCGGCCGTATGCCAAGTGCCGGACTTGCTCGTTTGCTGTAGTCGTGCGGCGGCGCGTCGTGCCCGCTGTAGGTCGCGTTCATTGAGAATGGTCATTGTACGACCATCGAACACAACTAAATCGTTGTGTCAAGGCGGCGGGGGTCCTCATCCCCGACCGTCCCAGCCAACAG
>JAHCKB010000463.1 GCA_026125985.1 Bradyrhizobium sp. | reverse complement strand
GTGCCTGTGGTCGTGTGTCAGTCGGTAGGTATCCGGACAAGAGGCCGGACAGCCGCCAAGGGATGAAGGACCGAGGGTCGTCTCAAGTTTCGAGCGACCAGCATCTCTCTCCAGAGATGCCGTTGAAGGTCTCTCCGCCCCTTGCAACCGTGACTGGCAGCCGGAGGCGAACCGGCGCACCCCGCTCTCAACGGGGGACGCGACTTAAAGCAACGACGGATCGGGCTTTTTTGGTCTCTACCGGCAGTCCAACGCCGGCCCGGGCTACTGAAAAGGCTTGTCCTTCATTGCCAGGTGAGCGGGCGGGAAACTCTCCCAACCAATCCACGGCAGCAAAAGTCGGTTTCGAGTTCAAGGCCTCGTCGCGCCTCCATCGTGCGACAACGCCGGAGCACTCACGACCGAGAACCCTTGCTACCGGCCCTGTCGCTAGGGCCGTTTGGGAGAGTGCTATGACTGAACGCATCCAGGAATTCCTGCGCAACCGCCGCAAGGATGGCCTCGACACCGAGCCGTGCCTCGTCGTCGACCTCGACGTCGTGCGCGAGAACTACCAGACCTTTGCCAAGGCGCTGCCCGACAGCCGCGTGTTCTACGCGGTGAAGGCCAATCCTGCGCCCGAAGTACTGTCGCTGCTGGCTTCGCTCGGCTCCTGCTTCGATACCGCGACCGTCGCGGAAATCGAGATGGCGCTCGCCGCGGGTGCGACGCCGGACCGCATCTCCTATGGCAACACCATCAAGAAGGAGCGCGACATCGCGCGCGCCTACGCGCTTGGCATCCGCCTCTTTGCGGTGGATTGCGCCGCCGAGGTCGAGAAGATCGCGCGAGTTGCCCCCGGCGCACGCGTGTTCTGCCGCATCCTCTACGACTGCGCCGGCGCCGAATGGCCGCTGTCGCGGAAGTTCGGCTGCGACCCGGAGATGGCGGTCGACGTGCTCGATCTCGCCAAGCGGCTGGGCCTCGAGCCCTGCGGCATCTCGTTCCATGTCGGCTCGCAGCAGCGCAAGGTGAAGGCGTGGGACCGGGCGCTCGCCATGGCGTCGACCGTGTTCCGTGACTGCGCCGAGCGCGGGATCAACCTGACCATGGTCAACATGGGCGGCGGATTCCCGACCAGGTACCTCAAGGACGTTCCTCCGGTCGTGCAGTACGGCCGGTCGATCTTCCGTGCGCTGCGCAAGCATTTCGGCAACCAGATCCCGGAAACCATCATCGAGCCGGGACGCGGCATGGTCGGCAATGCCGGCATCATCGAAACCGAAGTCGTTCTGATCTCCAGGAAGAGCGACGAGGACGAGGTGCGCTGGGTATACCTGGACATCGGCAAGTTCGGCGGTCTCGCCGAGACGATGGACGAGTCGATCCGCTACGCGATCCGCACCCCGCATGACGGGGCGGAGATGACGCCGTGCGTGCTCGCAGGTCCCACCTGCGACTCGGCCGACGTGCTGTACGAGAAGATGCCGTATCCGCTTCCAGTGACGCTCGAGATCGGCGACAAGCTGCTGATCGAAGGCACCGGGGCCTATACGTCCACCTACTCGTCGGTGGCGTTCAACGGCATCCCGCCGCTGAAGACCTACCACATCTAATCCGCCTCGCTTCGAGGTCCGATCAGTCGGGAGCCGGTCCGCCGGCTCCCTCCCCCTTGCTATTCGCCGATTTGACAACGCTGCCCGCGGCGCACTTGCGCCGTGGGCTGCAGGGACTGACGTGCCATGACCGCCTTGCACGAGACCAAGATCGCCCTCACCCCGAAGGCCGCTCCGTTCGCGATCCGTGCGGAGAAGGCTTCGGACGTCGTCGCCCGTGAAACGCTGCTCGATGCCTGCTTTGGCGTGAACCGCCATATGCGCACCTGCCAGCGCCTGCGCGACGGACGCGCGCCCGCCGAAGGCCTTGCCTTTTCGGCGATGGCCGAGGGACGCCTGGTCGGGACGCTGCGGTTGTGGCACGTCAGCGCCGGGGGTACCCCGGCGCTCATGCTCGGCCCGCTCGCGGTTGAAGCCAACTCCCGCAAGCTCGGGGTTGGGTCCGCGCTGATGGAACACGCGCTCGCTGCGGCAAAGGCGCGCGGCCACCGTGCCGTGATCCTGCTGGGCGATGCGCCCTACTACGCCCGCTTCGGCTTCTCTGCCCAAAAGACCGGCGAACTGTCGCTGCCCGGCCCGTTCGAGCGGGACCGGCTATTGGCGCTCGAACTCGTCGAGGGCAGCCTTGACGGCGCCTGGGGCATGATCGTCGCTACCGGCGCGCCTGCGCCGAAGTCGAAGGGCACGCGCGCGAAGAAGCCGCTGCAGCCCGTGTTGGCGGCCTGAGTTGCGGCCATGTCTCAGAGCGTCCCCACAACACGCGACGGCGCTCGTCCGCGATGGCGTAGCGCCATCACTATGGCGCTCATGCCGCTGCTTGCCGCCATGATCGTCCGCGACATCCTCGTGCGCCGCCGGAATTCCACGGCTCCGCCCTCCCCGGTGACGCGTCGCATCCCCTGAATGGCAGGGGTTGCGCGGCGCGGCGAAAAGCCCTTTAACCCGCGCCGAAGCCCTTTTCGTTTAGCCATGACCGGGCC
>JAHCKB010000462.1 GCA_026125985.1 Bradyrhizobium sp. | reverse complement strand
GCTTGGCGCGGAGGCAGCCTGTCCGGCGCCCGCCAGGACCAGCACGCCGATTGCGATCAGGAACTGGCGCATGCGTTGCGGGATCTGTCCGGACACGGCGCTGTCCATCAATGTTGCGGTGAAATAGCCTCCGGTGAAACCGACTGTGGCGATCAGCCACCAGGCGATTGCCGCCCCTGCGGGCATGAAGTCGCGGGTGTCGCTTCGCCACAGACCGCCGAGGTCGAGCCCGTAGCGCGCGCCAAGCATATGGACCGCAAGCGCCAGCAGCACGCCCGTAATGACGGCACCGCCCAGAATCAGGCGACGCGGAAAATAATTCGTTTCGGCCATGTGTTGTTTGTAGGATAAGCGGGACACGTTGCGCAAGCGCGTGCAGGAGAGGGTTTGACGTGCCAACCGATCTAAAGCAGACGGCTGACCAAGCCGACGACGACAGTCGCGCCATTCGCTACGACTACAAGGCGTCGCTGGTCGGATCGGCGCACCAGTTCGAACTGACCGATCAGGGGCTCGCCTGGGAAGCCGCCGGCCGCTCGGGCGTGTGGGCCTATCGCGATATCGCCGCCATTCGTCTGTCTTTCCGGCCGAGTTCGATGCAGTCGCGCCGCTTCCGCACCGACATCTGGAGCAAGGGCGGCGAGCGCATCAGGATCATGTCGACCAGTTGGCAAACGGTCTCGCTGATGACGCCGCAGGATGACGGCTATCGCGCCTTCGTCGAGGCGCTGCATGCGCGCATGGCGGCTGCCGGAAGCACGGCCATCCTGATCGGCGGGCTGCCATCCGGAATCTACGCTGCTGGACTGGTGGTCGTGGGTCTGCTGGCGATTGCCATGATAGGGCTGTTCGTGCGCGCACTTGCCACGGGCCAACATGTCGGCGCACTGTTTCTCGTCGGCTTTGCGCTGCTCTTCTATTGGCAGATCGGCGGCTTCATCAGGCGCAATCGTCCGGTCGCCTACACCTTCGATCATTTGCCCCGAGCGCTGCTGCCGTAGCAATCAAGCGACATCAAACGTGACTTCGCCGCTCCCGCGAGCCGAGGCCTGATTGCGAAATGGCCGTGAGTTTCGGGGATGCCCTCACTCCGTCGAGTCGAAATCGTCCTGCTGGGTGCGCAGGATGTCGGCGAGCGTGCGCAGCGCGAAGTCGAGTTGCTCGATCGTCGGCGCGGCAAGCGCCAGGCGCACCGCGTTTGGCGCATGGCCGGGCGTGATGGCAAAGGTCGTCGATGGCGACAATGCGATGTCGCGGCGCGCAGCGGCAGCGACGAAGGTCTGCGAGCGCCAATGGGCCGGCAGCGACAGCCAGAGATGATAGGACTTCCGGTCGGCCTGGATCTCGAAACCCGCGAGGCGCTCGGCCGCCATCTGCTGGCGTCGTTGCGCATCGGCGCGCTTGAGCCGGATCAGCTCGGCCGCCGTGCCGTCGCCCATCAGCCGCTGTCCGGCGGCAAAGGCGTAGCCCGACGCGGTCCAGCCGCCTGAACGGATCGAATTCAGAATGCTCTCGCGCAGGTGAGGGGGCGAGACGATGAAGCCGAGCGCATAGCCGGGGGCGACTTTCTTGGACAGCGAGTCCAGCACCACGCAGCGGTCCGGCGCCATCGCAGCCAGCGGCTCCTCGTTGGAAAGAAATCCATAGACGCTGTCCTCGATCACGGTGAGATCGAGCTTCTCCACCACGCGCAGGAGATCGGCGCGCCGCGCCGCCGGCATGGTCATGCCGAGCGGGTTCTGAATGGTCGGCTGGATATAGAGCGCGGACAGATGCGCCTCGCGATGCGCCTTCTGCACCGCATCCGGGCGCACGCCGTGGGCATCCATCGCCAGCGGCACCAGTGTGACGCCGAGCCGGGCGGCGATCCCCTTGATGAAGGGGTAGGTCAGCGCCTCGACGCCGCAGCGACCGCCCGCGGGCACCAGCGCCGCCATCGCCGCGGCAATGCACTGACGTCCGTTGGCAGTGAAGGCAAATTGCTCCGAGCTCGGGGTCCAGCCGGGACACGCCATGAAACGTGCCGTGATGTTGCGCGTCGCTTGCGTCCCGCCGCTCGAGCCCTGGCGCTGCGCCACCTCGATGGCCTCGGTGCGCTCGAGGCCGGCGAGGCTCTTGGCGATCATCGCCGCCTGGGTCGGCAGCATCGGATAGTTGATCTCCATGTCGATCCGCGCGCCGCGCGGCTCAAGCGGTATCGGCGCCATCGGTTGACGCGATTCGCCAGAAACGAAGGTGCCGCGGCCGACTTCGCCGACCACCAGGCCTCGGCGCAGCAACTCGGTGTAGACGCGGCTGGCGGTGGAAGCGGCGATCTTGCGCTGAAAGGCGAACGTCCGCTGCGGCGGCAGACGATCGCCCGGCTTGAGGGCGCCGCCTGCAATATCGGCAGCGACCGCGTCGGCAAGCCGGATGTATTCGAACCTCGACATTATTGCACCGAGAGCAATGTTTTTCTTGCACCGATACAATAGCCAGATCATGGTCCCCGCCACAAGCGCGAGATTGCACTGAGGAGGCGAGAGCAATCCGAGAACAAGGCGCGAGCGCTTTTTAGCGAAAGCGTTGGCGTCAAGGGCGGAGCTTGGC
>JAHCKB010000461.1 GCA_026125985.1 Bradyrhizobium sp. | reverse complement strand
CGCCGCAATCAATATCGTCATCGCCCGTTCGTGCGCCGGGAAACTCCACCAGTCCTTTTGGCTTGACGCGGCGGTATATATCCATATAGCTGGATATATGGAAATAGAACCGGTCATTGTCGCCCTGGCCGCGCTTGCGCAGTCCACCCGGTTGGACGTCTTTCGGCTGCTGGTAAAGCACGAACCCGGAGGGCTTCCGGCCGGCGAAGTGGCCCGGGTTCTCGCCGTCCCGCAAAACACCATGTCGGCGCATCTGGCTGTGCTGTCGCGGGCCGGGCTCGTTACCGCGCGCCGCACTGGCCGGTCGATCGTCTATCGCGCCGACCTCGCCCGCCTTCAGGCCGTGATGTCGTTCCTGCTGACCGATTGCTGCGCCGGTCGCCCCGAGATCTGCACGCCGCTGATCGAGAGCATCTCGCCCTGCTGTCCGCCGAAGCAAAAGAGGAAAGGCAAAGTCCATGTCCGATCGCACGTTTAACGTCCTGTTCCTCTGCACCGGCAATACCGCGCGTTCGGTTCTTGCCGAATCCATCCTGCGCAAGGAGGGAGGCGGCCGCTTCAATGCCTTCTCCGCCGGCAGCCAGCCGAAGGGAACGGTGAACCCGTTCGCCATCAAGGTTCTTCGCGACATGGATTATCCGGTCGACGGCCTGCGTTCGAAGAGCTGGGAAGAGTTTGCCCGGGCGGGCGCGCCGGCGATGGATTTCGTTTTCACGGTCTGCGACAACGCCGCGGGCGAAGCCTGCCCTATCTGGCCCGGCCAGCCCATGACCGCGCATTGGGGGATCGAGGATCCCGCCGCGGTCGAAGGTACGGACCTCGAGAAGGAAGCTGCCTTCGTGGAGGCCTTCCGCTACCTGAAGAACCGGATCGCGGCCTTCGCGAGCCTGCCCTTCGCGAGCATCGACCGCCTGTCGCTTGGCACGCGCCTGCGCGATATCGGCCGCATGGATGGGGCAACGATCGGGCAGGGAAAGGCGAGCTGATGCCGAAGTTCGACATCACCCGGCGGCTCACCGCGGAAGCGCTGGGAACGGCGCTGCTGGTGGCGACGGTCGTTGGCTCCGGCATCATGGCGGAAGCCCTGAGCAAGGATGTCGGCCTGCAACTGCTGGGCAATACGCTGCCGACCGGGGCCATCCTCGTCGTTCTCATCACTATCTTCGGGCCTGTTTCGGGCGCGCATTTCAATCCGGCAGTCTCGCTGGCGATGGCGCTCAAGGGTGACCTGTCGGCGAGCGAGGCCTCGCGCTACATTGCCGCGCAGATCCTCGGCGGCATCGCCGGCACCGTAATCGCGCATGCGATGTTCGGCCTGCCGCTGTTCGATTTCTCCATGAAGGTCAGAACCGGCAGCGCGCAATGGTTCGCCGAAGTCGTGGCCGCCTTCGGGCTCGTTGCCACGATTCTGGCCGGCATCCGCTTCAACCGGCCCGCGGTACCCTGGCTGGTCGGCCTCTACATCACCGCCGCCTACTGGTTCACGGCATCCACCTCGTTCGCGAATCCGGCCGTCGCCATCGCGCGCTCGCTCACCAACACGTTCTCTGGCATCCGGCCCATCGATCTCCCGGGCTTCATCGCCGCCGAGCTGGTCGGCGCGGTCATCGCCTTGATGGCGATGGGGTGGCTGCTGCGTGCGGTGGGTTCCGAGCAGACGAAATGAATGTTGTAGTGGCCCAGATGGCTTGCGACGCGCCGCAAGCGGCACTCCTCACCATGAGAGTCCAGATGCGCTCGCTCTCCGTTAGTCCGCGAGCCCCAACACAAACGCTAACGCGGCATTCAGCCGAGCCATGTCCCGGCTGTCGAGGCGCCCGATCTTCTGTCCGATCCGCCGGCGCCGGATCGTGACGGGCTTGTCGGCCATTATCTGCGAAACGACGCGCAGGCCGTTTTCTGGTGCCGGATCGATGGTAATGCGGAAATCGGGAGCATTGGCCAACTCCGACGTCAGCTGACAAACTACTACCGAGGCATGGCCTTCCGGGAAGGCGTCAGTCTGCACGATGACGGCCGGACGCGGCTTGCCGTAGTCTCCGGCCGCCGCGACGGAGACGACATCACCGCGTCTCATCGGTGTCGAACTCGGAAACCGCCTCGATCCATTGCAGGGCGTCACGCTCGTGGCTGGGTTTGAGGCCGGCCACCTGCTTCACTATTCGCCGCCGCACAGCGCGCTCACGGGGGTCGGCGACGACGATACGCAATTCGCGCAAGCCGCGGGCGCGCCGGCGCTGCCGCATCATCTTCATCCGTTCTGCCGGTGCCGTCATCGCCGCCTGTCCTGTCCGTAACGCGTTACCAGCGTAACGCGTTACGGGTTGAAAGGCAAGGGCGGCGCGTGGGTTTCGTGCCGCGTTGGAGGGCGTCAAAGCCGGACGAATTTCGTGTCCGCCTCACCCGACGATCTGAAGGGGGACGCAGCATTGTCCTCAGATGCTATTTTTCAGAATTTCTCTTGACAATTCCGTAAATCGGAACTAACTTCCGCCTCAGCCCGTGTCGCCATGAGGGGACGCTGCGCATCGTCACGTTACGTTGGCGCGGGTTGCGATGGACGCTTGCCGCGTCAGGTGATCTCCACCGGACGAGACGCGGA
>JAHCKB010000460.1 GCA_026125985.1 Bradyrhizobium sp. | reverse complement strand
ATCTCGAAGAAAGACTCCGCGGCGATATTGGCATCCACGATCTTGCCGTCGGGTGCGACCAGCAGCACCGGATTGGGCAAGGCATTGAGGATCGCCTCGCCCAGAGGCGGCACGGGCCTGCGAAATTCTGCGGCCGAACTCATGCAGCAGCACTCCATGCGAAATCGTCGAAGGCTTCCCCGAGCGCACGGTGCACACTGGCGGGCTCTTCCGAGGTGAGGATACGCTGGCGCCAGTCCTTCAGTTTCGCCGCCGGCACCCGGCCGCATTGCGCGGCTACGTCGAGCGCCCAGCCCAAATGCTTTCGTGCGTGGCGAAGGCCGACGCGCAAGCCGTAGTGCCGGCAGATCTCCTCGTAGAGCGCACGCACATGGCCGAGCTGCTCGGCGGGCGACGGCATGGGTTCGCTAAGCCCGGTCTCAAGCCTGCGGCCGATCTGGCCGGGAAGCCAGGGTCGCCCCTGCGCACCGCGGCCGACCATGACGGCGTCGGCCCCGGACTCCGCCAGTGCGCTGACCGCCTTGTCGAATGACGTAACGTCGCCATTGACGACCAGCGGTATCGTCACGGCTTCCTTCACGGCACGCACCGCCGACCAGTCGGCTTCGCCCTTGTAGAACTGGCAGCGCGTGCGTCCGTGTACGGTGACCATCTGCACGCCCGCCCCTTCCGCGCGGCGGGCAAGCTCGGGGGCATTGAGCGAGCGCTCATCCCAGCCGAGCCGCATCTTGAGCGTGACCGGCACCTTCACCGCATTGACCGTGGCCTCCACCAGCTTCACTGCATGGTCGAGATCGCGCATCAGCGCGGAGCCAGACTGTCCGCCGGTGACGTGCCGGGCCGGGCAGCCCATGTTGATGTCGATGATATCGGCGCCGCCCGCCTCGGCGATCCGGGCCCCCTCTTCCATCCAGCGCGCCTCACAGCCGGCGAGCTGGACGACATGGGGGCCGATGCCGGTGGCGTCGCAGCGCAACCTCGACATCGGTTTGCCATTCACGAGATCATCGCTGGCTGTCATCTCGGACACGACAAGTCCCGCACCCAAGCGAGCCGCGAGTCGGCGAAACGGAGCGTCGGTGATACCGGACATCGGCGCGAGGAGAACTCGGTTAGCGAGCTCAATGTCGCCTATCTTCAATGGCTTATGGCCTAGGTAATCCGGGCCGGTCACGGCTTTCTCGATTCTCTGGCCAACGCGCCATTGCGCCAGCCAGCGTACATTTTGAGCACAAATCTTGTGCAGTCAAGCTTCATGCCTACACTTTAGACATGTCTGGCATATTGTGCAAGTGCGGTGCAACAAGCACAGGTTTTCCCACAGACATGGTTGATCCCGCTGGCTTTGCGAGCCCGACATGGTAAGGGCTGTTCCGCCCGGACGGCCCCGCGGCCTCATCCCGCAAGATCAATTCACCCGACAAGTCCTTGAAGATGCATGCCCAGATCTGAGCGCACCGCAGTCATTCTCGTCGCCGCCGGACGTGGACTTCGTGCCGGCGCCGGCGGGCCCAAGCAGTACCGCATGGTCGGCGGCCAGACCGTAATATTCCGGGCGATGGCGGCATTCTGCACACATCCGGATGTGGCCGCCGTGCAGCCCGTGGTGAATCTCGACGACATGGCCGTGTTCAACGAGGCCGTCCGGTCGCTCAAGCATGCGCCGCCAGCCAGGGGCGGGGCAACGCGACAGGAATCGGTGCATGCCGGGCTCGAGGCGCTGGCAAGCGCCAAGCCCGATATCGTGCTGATCCACGACGCCGCTCGCCCCTTCGTGACCGAAGCCGTGATCTCGCGCGCGATCGATGCCGCCGGCCGCACTGGCGCGGCAATCCCCGCCGTGGCGGTCGCCGACACAATCAAGCTGGTCGGCGCCGGCGGCGACGTCGAGGCGACCCCGGAGCGCGCGCGGCTTCGCATCGCGCAGACCCCGCAGGCCTTTCGCTATGACGTCATCCTGGAAGCGCATCGCCGCGCCGTGCGCGAAGGCCGCAACGATTTCACCGACGATGCCGCCCTCGCCGAATGGGCGGGATTGACGGTGGCGACCTTTGAAGGCGATCCTGCGAACATGAAGCTCACCACGCCCGAAGATTTTGTCCGCGAGGAAGCACGCCTGGCCGCCCAGCTTGGCGACATCAGGACCGGCACCGGTTACGACGTGCATGCTTTCGGCGAGGGCGACCATGTGATGATCTGCGGCGTGCGCGTGCCGCACACCAGGGGATTCCTGGCCCATTCCGATGGCGATGTCGGGCTACACGCGCTGGTCGACGCCATCCTGGGCGCACTGGCCGACGGCGACATCGGTTCGCACTTCCCGCCCAGCGATCCCAAGTGGAAGGGCGCCTCCTCCGACCGCTTCCTGAAATATGCCGTCGAACGCGTCACCGCGCGCGGCGGCCGTATTGCCAATCTCGAGGTGACGCTGATCTGCGAACGGCCGAAGATCGGCCCCCTGCGCGACACCATGCGGGCCAGGATCGCCGAGATTTCCGGCGTCGCTATCTCGCGTATTGCGGTGAAGGCCACGACCAGCGAGCGACTCGGCTTCACCGGCCGCGAGGAAGGCATCGCGGCGACCGCCAGCGCCACGATCCGGC
>JAHCKB010000046.1 GCA_026125985.1 Bradyrhizobium sp. | reverse complement strand
GGCGTGCAGCAGACCGGCACCCAGTGGCGAGGCGGCAAGTGCCGCACCGGCGCCCGCGGTCGCCAGCAGGCGGCGGCGGGAAATCGATCCGGATTTGGAGACCTTCTTCGACATTGGCTGCTTTCCTCCCGTTTTGTTTGCTATTTGGCCTGTGTATTCGGTTTTGCCTGCGGAGTCCCTCGTCAGATTCGCCCCAGGGCCGTCAGAATAACCTGAGGCGTCAGGGGAATCTCCGTGATTATTGTCGCAAACGGCTTGAGCGCATCGTTCACCGCATTGGTCACGGCCGCAGCCGCCCCCGCGGTGCCGGCTTCGCCAGCGCCCTTGGCGCCGAGTTCTGATTCCTTCGTAGGCGAGACGACGTGGCCGACGTCGATATCGGGCATCTCTCCGGACATCGGCACCAGATAATCCGCCAAATTGGCGTTGGTCAGCTGCCCACGCTCGTCATAGATGCATTTCTCGAACAGCGCCGCGCCAAGCCCCTGCACCACCCCGCCCCTGATCTGTTCGTCGACCAGCTGCGGATTGATGATCGTCCCGCAATCCTCAACCACCCAATGCTTGAGCAGCTTCACAAAGCCGGTGTCGGTGTCGACCTCGACCCACGCCGCCTGCACACCGTTGGTGAACGCGAACGGGTATTCTCGCGGCACGAAGTGCTTGGTGGCCATCAATTCCGGCTGAATGCCCGGCGGCAGCGTGTCCGGTCGGAAATAGACGATACGGGCGAGTTCATTGAGCTCGATACGGAACGCACCGTCACTGACGTTGATCACCGCATTGTCCACGATATCGAGTTCGGCAGGGGTCGATTGCAGGATCACAGCCGCCACGTCCAGGATATTCTTGCGCAGGACTTTTGTAGCCTGCAGCGCTGCCTCGCCGCCGATGCCGGCGCCGCGCGAGGCCCAGGTGCCGCCACCGTACGGCGTCATGTCGGTATCGCCAAGGATCACGCGCACCCGATCCATGGAGACGCCGAGGACGCTGCCCACAATCTGCGCCGTCAGGGCTTCCGAGCCTTGCCCCTGCTCGGTGATACTGGTCTGGCAAATCACCGATCCCTGCGCGTCCAGCCGAACCGCGACACCGTCCTGCGACGATATCTTTGCGCCGCCGACGCCATAGAACGCCGCACTCGGATTCGTCACCTCGATGAAGCTGGCGATACCAATGCCGCGATGAATACCCCTCTTGCGCAGCGCGGCCTGATCGGCGCGCAGTGCCTGATAGTCCATCATCTCGACGATCTTGGTCAGGGACGCCTGATGCGACAATTGTTCGAACCGCAGTCCCGACGGCGAAGCACAGGGATAGGCGTCATCGGCGATCAGATTGCGGCGCCGGATCTCTACCGGATCCATGCCGATCTTCATCGCTGCAAGATCGACCAGACCTTCCGTCACCGAGCAGGCGATGGGATGCCCAACCGCCCGGTACTGGCACATGACGTTCTTGTTCTGGAAGACGACGCGCGCCCGCGCGCGGTAGTTCTTGCTCGTGTAGGGTCCGCCCACCAGATTGACGACCTGATTGGCCTCGATCGCACTGGTGCGCGGATACATGGAATAGGGCCCGATGCCGGTGAGATCGTCGATCTCGAACGCCAGTATGGTGCCGTCGCGCTTCACGCCGATCTTGCCCTTGCAGCAATGGTCGCGGGCATGAATGTCTGTATTGAAGCTCTCGACACGGTCAGCGACGAACTTTATCGGCCGACGCAGCAGCTTTGACAGCGCGTAGGTCGCCATCTCGTCGGCGTAGATATGTACCTTGATTCCGAATGAGCCGCCGACGTCCTTGCAGACGACGCGCACCTGCTGCTCGCGCAGACCCAGATGCAGCGCCGCGATATTCTGCACCATGTGCGGCGCCTGCGTGCCCTGGTAGATGGTGAGACGCGCTTCGGCGGCGTTCCAGTCGGCAACGACGGCGCGAGGCTCCAGCGTCACGCCGGTGTGACGACCGAAGACGAACTCAGCCTCGACCACCGCATCGGACGCCGCGAACGCCTGGTCCACCGCCCCCGCGTCATGGACCCGCTCAAATGCCAGGTTGTCGCCGAGCGAGGAGTGGATCACGGGTGTAGCCGGATCGAGTGCCGTTCGCATATCCGCAACGGCTTCGAGTTCCTCATATTTGACGGCAACCTGTTCCGCAGCATCCTCGGCGGCAGCTCGGCTAATGGCCACGATCGCCGCCACCGCTTCACCCTGCCAGCACACGCGATCGATCGCGATTGCCGATTGCGGCGCCGATTTGAGACCCTTGAGATGCGAGAGCACGCCGACCCACGGCGTGATGACGGCCGCAAGCTCCCCGCCCGTGACAACAGCGATCACACCGGGCATGAGCTTGGCCGCCGCCGCGTCGATGCTCACGATCTTCGCGTGTGCGTGCGGTGATCGCAGGAACGCAACATGCGCCATGCGCGGCAGCTCCATGTCGCTCACATAGCTGGCGCGTCCCTGCAACAAGCGATCGAGATTGGGGCGCGGCACGGTCTTGCCGATGTAGGAATTCGGCCTGTCGAGCGCCGACAGCGTTTCCGGATTGCGGATCGAACTCATGCCTGCGGCTCCGTCCGGGCAAGAGCGGCATTCTCGACCGCATCGATGATCGCGTGATAACCGGTGCAGCGGCAATAATTGCCCGAGAGGTGCTCGCGAATCTCCTCGCGCGTAGGCTTGCCGTTCTCCCGCAGCAAATCCTGTGCCGCCATCAACATCCCCGGCGTGCAGAAGCCGCATTGCAGCGCGTTGCGGTCGCGGAAGGCCGCCTGCAGGTCGGCGATCTCGCCGGAATCCGAAAGCCCCTCGATCGTCTCGATGGCAGCTCCGTTCACTTGCACCGCCAGCATCAGGCACGAGCGCACGATCTCGCCCCCGACGCGTACGGTGCAGGCACCACATACACCATGCTCACAGCCGACATGGGTGCCGGTCAGCTTGAGATGCTCACGCAGGAAGTCGGCCAGGTTCAGGCGCGGCAAGACATGCGCCTCGACGCGCTCGCCATTGACTGTCAGCGAGATCGATACCGGAGTCGTCACACGCCTGCTCCAGTTTGGAGATCGGGACGGTTCAACAGCGTTGCCAAGCACCGCGCCAGCAGCACCCTTGCGAGGTGGCGGCGCATCGCGGGCGTGGCCTGCTGATCCTCGTGAGGATTGAGTTCGCTGGCGAGCGCAGCCGAAGCCTCGGCCAGCAGCTCCGGCGTGATCGCAGCGCCGGTCAGCATTGCCGCTGCCGCCTTTGCGAGGACCGGCGTATCGCCCACAGCGAAAAAACCAAGCCGGAGATCGGCGAACCGGTCGCCTTGCCGCATCACCTGCGCAGCGAGCCCAACGATCGCATAGTCGCCGTGCCGCCTTGCAAACTCCTGGAAGAAGTGCGCCGAGCCCGGACTAGCAACGGGCACTTCGATCGCCACCAGCAGATCCTGCGGACCAAGCTTCGTCTCGTAGATTCCGGTGAAGAACTCTTCTGCGGCAATACGCCGCTCGCCGCCCTTCCCTCGAACCACGATCGTGGCTCCCAGAGCAAGCATGCAGGCCGGCAGTTCGGAGGCGGGATCGGCCTGCGCGAGGCTGCCGCCAATCGTGCCGCGGTTGCGGATCGCGGGATGCGCGACATGTGCGACCGCCGCAGCCAGCAGGGGCGCGCATTTCACAATGTGAGATGATTTCAGCAGATCGGCGTGCCGCGTCAGCGCGCCAATGACGAGCGTCTCGCCCTTCACGGCAATCCCGCGCAATTCGCCGAGATCGCCGATATCGACGATCAGTTCCGGCGAGACCAGCCGCAGATTCATCGCAGGAATAAGGCTTTGCCCGCCCGACAGCACCTTCGCCTTGTCGCCATGAGTGGCAAGCAATTCCAGCGCATTGGCCAGGCTGGTTGCGCGTGCGTAGGCGAAAGCCGAGGCCTTCATTCAGGCGAGCCCTCCCCGGCCCTTGCTATTTTGCTCTTGCAGGGATTAGAGGGTGTGACCTTTCAAAGGTCAAGCTGCTTGATCTTGCAGACTTTTCGACTTTCGAGGACTTGCCTTGATCGACATGACGACGCACGCTCCTGCCAACCAAAAATAACCATCCCGGAGAGGCGCTAGAATGATGAAACTCGGGTTCTTCACCATGCCGATCCATCCCCTAGAGAAGGATTGGCGACAATCTCTGATGGAGGACCGGGAAGCCTTCCTGCTGGCCGATGAACTGGGATTTTCGGAAGCCTATGTCGGCGAGCACGTTACCGACCGGGCCGAAAACATCACCTCGTGCATAACCTTCATCGCCTGGCTTGCGGCCGCCACCAAGCAAATCAAACTCGGCACCGGCACGGTCAATCTGCCGAATAGTCACCCGGCCGCGGTCGCCGCTTCCATCGCGATGCTCGACCACATGCTCGAGGGCCGGCTGATCTTCGGCATCAGCCCGGGCGGTCTTCTTTCCGATGCGGAGTTGTTCGGCAATCTCGACGCCGACCGCAATGCGATGTTCCTGGAAGCGATCAATCAGGTGCTCGCGATCTGGGACGGCAAGCCGCCTTACAACCTGGCCGGCAAGTATTGGAACATTTCAGTCCAGAAGACCCTGATCGAGGACATCGGCCAAGGCTTCATTGGAAAGCCGCTGCAGCGCCCACATCCACCGATCGTGGTGACTGCCGTGGCACCGTTCTCCAAAGGTGTGACTGAGGCAGCGGCACGCGGCTGGGACCCTATCTCTGCCAACTTCCTGATGCCTGCTTGGGTCAAGAGCCATTGGCCGAAATATGCTGAGGGTTGCGAGCGTGCCGGTCGCCCAGCAGATCCCGCCAATTGGCGCGTAGCGAAAAGCTTGTTCGTCGCCAAGGATGCAGCCACTGCCAAGGCCTATGCCACCGATCCCAACGGCCCCTACGTCTACTACTATCGTTCGCTCTTCACCAAGCTGAAGCGCAACGGCCGCATCGAACTGTTCAAGACCCGGCGCGACCAACCCGATGACGAGGTGACACTCGAATCGATCTGTGACCGGCTGATCATTCACGGCACGCCAGACAGCGTCGCCGATCAGTTGCTCGCCTTCCAGGAAGAAGTCGGAACCTTCGGCACGCTCCTCTATGCCGGCAAGGACTGGAAGGACCGCGAACTCGGTCGCCGATCGATGATCCTGATGGCCGAGCAGGTCATGCCGCGCGCCGCTCGGCCGCGCAGCACCAACGCAGCAGGCTGAAGACCATGGCTCTCTCGGATCGAATCCCCTACCTGGCGCAGGTCGACCGCCCAAAGCTCAGATTTCCCGATGGCAAACGACTGGCTGTTTGGATCATCCTCAATGTCGAGGAATGGCGGATCGAGAACGCGATGCCGCGCGCCGTCTTGTCACCGCCGATGGGACAGCCGCTGCTGCCGGACGTACCAAACTGGTCGTGGCACGAATACGGGATGCGAGTGGGCTTCTGGCGTCAGTTCAAGGCGCTCACCGAGCGCAACATCCCGGTTACTCTCGCCATCAACGGCAATGTCTGCAACTCCTACCAGCGCGTCGCTTCCGCCGCGCGCGACGCAGGCTTCGAATTCATGGCCCACGGCTTCCTGCAAGGGCCGATGCACAAGCTCGACGACCAGGCAGACGCCATCAAGCGCACAGTGGACACCATCGGAAAATTCACCGGCAAGCCGCCTCGCTCATGGGAAAGTCCCGGCCTCACCGAGACAGAGGAAACGCTCGACCTGCTCCGCCGCAACGGCATTGAGTATGTCGCTGACTGGGTGATCGACGATTTGCCGCAAGATATCGCCACACCGCACGGCACCATTACCACCATCCCCTACTCGGTTGAAACCAACGACATCGTCGTCCACGCTCTTCAGCACCTGCCCTCAGAGCAGTTCCTGAAACGCTGCACGGATCAATTCGATCGGCTGTATCTCGAAGGCGCCGACAATGCGCGCGTGATGGCGATCTCGATCCACCCCTACATCACGGGCGTACCGCACCGGATGAAATATCTGGAAGCATTGCTCGACTATGTCATCGGCCATGATGGCGTTGCGCTGATGACCGCCAGCGGAATCGGCGACTGGTATCGGGCCGAGATGGCGAAGAAGTAGCGTAACGTTATTTTCCGTCGCCGATGACGAACCTTCCAAACCCGCCGCGCGAGAACATCAGCGTCTCTTCGCCGCTGTAGGAATAGGCTTCGACAGCGCCGAGGAAAATGATGTGGTCGCCGCCGTAATAGCGGTTCGCTGCCCGGCACTGGAACTGGGCCACGCAGCCGGCAATGACCGGAGCATTGCCCAATCCCGGCTTCCATTCTACACCGGCAAACTTTTCGCCTGACGACTTTGCGAACTGCAGCGCCAGCGCCTGCTGCGATACGCCCAGTACATTGACCGCAAAATGGCTCGCATTCTGGAAAATGGGCAAGCCCTGCGAGAACATGCCGAGGCTCCACAGCACCAGCGGCGGGTTCAGCGAGACGGAGGCAAAGGAATTGCATGTCACGCCGTAAGGTTTCCCTTCGGCGGACATTGCCGTGACGATGGTAACGCCGGTACCGAAGGTTCCCAGCGCATTGCGAAAGTCCCTGGGATCGATCGCCGAGTTATCAGTGGCGAATTCATTGGCCGGATCAGCCGGATGTTTGGGTAGATCGGACATCCGCCAGCCTCAGAGCGTCAGGTTCTCGGAAGGCAGCCCGAGCGTCACACGCCCATAATTGGTGCCTGCCGCATCGAAGTTGAATGCGAGATGCGAATTGACCGCATGCGCGTCGCGGAATTGGCGCTGCAAGGGGCCCGACGTGAACAGGCTACGCGCGCCGCTCGCGGTGAACAGCAGCGAAACCGCCTCGGTACATAGATTGACGGAGAACGCGCCGTCGCGCCGCAGCCGGGTCTTGGTGGCGATATCGGGAATATGGCTACGCCGTGCATCAGCCATCGCATTGATGCAGTTGGACCGCATCAGAAGCCGCGCGGCGTCCACCTTGGCGGAGGCCTCCGCAATCTTGATTTGCGTGGTCTGCATGTCCCCGAGCTTGGCGCGGTTGTAGGTTGAGGCGCGGTGCCGCGCCAGCTCGACATAATCGTCGAGACATGCCTGCGCATTGCCGAGCGCCACCCCCGACAGAACATATGGAAACAGTGAGAACACCGGCAGCGCGTAGAGCGCGTTCGGATTGACGGCGCTGCCCGGCGTAGGACCACCGGTGAGGTCGTTCACCGCAATCGACATATGGTCGGCGACGAAGGCGTCGGTCACCTTCACGTCGTTCGATCCGGTTCCGCCCAGCCCCGTCGCGTTCCAGGTATCGTTGATCTTGTAGTCGTTGCGATGGAGCAGGAAGATACGATACTCGATGCCGTCGGCTTCATCATCGGTCTCAACGACGCCCGCGAGCATGTTCCATTCGCAGGATTCGACTCCCGAGGAGAATGGCCAGTGGCCGCTCAACGTATAGCCACCCTTCGTCTTGCGGGCGCGACCAGCGGGGAAGATGAAGGATGACGCGATCAGCGTATTGACATCCTCCCTCCACACCGCGTCCTGTGCCCGCGGATCAAACATGCCGAGCATCCAATGATGGCTTGCGAGATTGGCGAAGTTCCAGGCTACCGACGCGTCGGCCTGACCGAGCGCGTCGGCACAATCAACCAGCGCCACATAGTCGAGTTCCGATCCACCGACGCGCTTCGGCTGCAGGACGCGGAACAGGCCTGCTTCGTGCAGGGCCCGCTCAGTCTCGGGTGGCAAACGACGGAGCGCCTCGGTCCGCGGCGCCCGCTCGCGCAGTTCGGGGATCAGCGCGCGGGCGCGGGCAACCATATCGGCATAGCCATCGGCACCCTGTCCGGAGACAAGGCGCATTTCAGGCTTGCGGGGACTACCGGCCATTTGCGTTTCCTCGCCCGGCGCAGTTTCCCGCCGGGCAACACAGTCTAGCGCGGGCCGCAGCCCGATCAAGGGAGCAGTCGCATGGCTACTCCGCGCGGCCAGCCATTCGTTTCGCTTGCCGAAGAGAAAGTCGTCCAAGCCGCGCATCGCTCGCATCCAGCATCGCCGAATCCAGCCTCGATTGCCGGGCTGCTTCGGAAGCGCAGGAGAAAATCCGATAGAATTGCGCGCCGTCAAACGCGACCAGCAACAGATCGACACCCGCGTTGAGCGCCTCGACCACCGCCGTGCAGACATCGTGTTGATAGATGGCGCCCATCACCAGGTCATCGGTGATGATAACGCCATGATGGTTCCATTTCCCGCGAATGATGCCGTCGATTACTTTCTCGGAGTGCGACGCAGCTCGGTCCGGATCGACCGCGGCCAACCTGACATGACCGACCATCAGCATCGCTCGCGAGCCGGCGAGCGCCTGCCTGAATGGGCGCCAATCCGACGCCTCGAGCTCGTCGAGCGGCGTCTCCAGGTCGGCACTGAAATGATGGGTATCGCCGCGCACACGTCCCAGCCCCGGAAAATGCTTGACGGTCGCCCCGACGCCGGAAAGCCCGAGACCACGGATATAGGGGAGCGCCACGCCGGCCACCTTGGTGGGATCGCCGGAGATGGCGCGACGGCCGATCAGCGTGTTGAAATCGAAACGCGTAAGTTTTTCCGCGGGCCTCAGGTCGAGCACCGGCGCGAAATTGAGATTGACGCCAAGCATCGCCAGCTCGCGCCCGTGGATCCGCCCGTACTCCTCGGCCATGCGGTCGCGGAGGTCGATGGGCAGATCGGTCAATGTCGAAAGTGCGGGCAGTTCGGTCAGCACGGGTGCAAGATGCGAGACAATGCCGCCTTCCTGATCGGCAGCCACGATCAGGGGCGGCAAATTCGCAGCAACGCGACGGGCCTGCAACGCGGCAATTTCCGACCGGAGCGCTTCTGCGTTCCCGCCCTTGAGATTGTGGCGGGTGACATAGATGCCGGCAATCAACCCCGACTCCGCCAGCTTTGCTACCTCGTCGAATGAGGAGTAACCGACAACGAAATGCCGGCCCAGCCGATGCGCCGTGGATGTCTCCGTGTGGAGCACATCCTGCTTGCGCATCTCGAACCGCAGATGCGCTGCAAGGATCGACAACGGCGCCAGACACCAGAGCAGGACAAGCACTTTCCCTGCCGTGCGCTGCCAGTAACCGCGGAAGATCAACACAATGGCCAAGGCCGCGCCGATTGCGGCCAAGAGCATGTTTCCGGTGCCACGCAACGAAATCAGATAGGGATCGTTCTTGTTGAAACCGATGAACAGGAAGGCCAGAGCGAGAGGCCACAACAGCGCAACTCCGATACGTCCGACCATCCGATACATCCGTTCGTAGGGAATCCCGACATCGGGGACATACTGCTTCGTAACGAGCGCTGTCTCACCAAGCCACCGGATAATCGCGCCTGCACGATATCTGCATAAAATACCTGAACTCCTGCAGTGACTGCTCCTGCCGATTGCACAAGCGCAGTGCACAGTCCTGATCGCAGTCACAGCGATCGTTTTTCATGCCCGTTCCTTCCAGACTTGCCGACGATGGATGGTGGCTCTGCGCACCGACCACACCAATCGTCATCCCCTTTCCCGATATCCAGAAAGAATCCGCATCCATGACGAACCTTGTTCAGCCGGAATTCGCCATTGCTGCTGCGCGGACCAACATCCACGCCGTCAGGATCGTGGCGGCGTTAGGCCTCGCCGGACTTGCGGACTGGCTGTTCTATGACCAGCGTGTCGGAATCTCGGCAGTCATCTTCGCCACAACGCTCGCCGGTGTTTCGCTGGTCACCAATCTCGATGCCGTTGATCGCCGCCGTCTGCTTCCCGCCGGCCTCGTCCTGATTGCAGGTCTCGCGCCGGCCGTCGAGACCCTCGATGCCCTGTCGCTTGGCTTCATTCTGCTCGCGCTTGGCGTGGCGGCCGCGATGCTGACCAACCGCGGCTTTGACAGCCTTGCCAACCGCTCCCGCGCTTTGCGCGAACTATACATGTTTGCACCATTCAGGGTGATCCGCGATGCCGTCGGCGCGCTGAGCCTGCCGCGAATCTCGTCCGGAATTGTAGTTTGGGTCGTGCCCACCCTGATGAGCTGCGTCTTTCTGCTGCTGTTTGCTTCCGCCAATCCCCTGATCGAGAAATGGCTGTCTGCTACCAATCTCGCCAAGCTCACCGCCAATCTGAGTGCGCCGCGCATTCTGTTCTGGGTGCTATCGCTTTCGCTGATCTGGCCGTTCGTCTACCTGCGCTGGCACCGCACCCGGACAAGTGCGGCAATGCCCGCGCTCGCCATCGGCACCAACGAACTCCTCAGCACCGCCACGGTGCTGCGCTCACTGATCCTGTTCAACTTGCTGTTTGCGGTGCAGACCGTGCTCGATGTGGTCTTCCTGTGGGGCGCCGCCGCGCTGCCTGTCGACATCACCTACGCAAGCTATGCACATCGCGGCGCCTATCCGCTGATCCTGACCGCGCTGCTTGCGGCCGGCTTTGTCCTGGTCGCGATGCGGCCGGGCGGCCCCGCCGAGCAGTCGAGTGTGATCCGGCCCCTGGTGTACCTCTGGGTGGGGCAGAACGTGATGCTGGTGATCTCGTCGATCCTGCGCCTCGATCTCTATGTACAGACCTACTTGCTGACCTATTGGCGGATCGCCGCCTTTATCTGGATGCTGTTGGTTGCCACGGGACTGGTATTCATCGTGGCCCGCATCGCCTTACAGCGTAGCAACGGCTGGCTGATCCGAATCAATTTGATCGCAGTTCTACTCACCCTCTATGCCTGTTCATTCACCAATTTCGCCGCCATCATTGCGGACTACAACGTCAGCCACAGCCAGGAAGCATCGGGAAAGGGAGTCACACTCGATCTCGACTATTTGAACGGCCTGGGACCCCAGGCCCTGCCGGGCATCGACCGCGCCAGCAAGCTGTTTTTGACACATTCCAGGTACCCAACATTTGTTTCGTCGCGTGATAATCTTGTAGAGAGATTCCGGCGCGACACCGCCTCCTGGCGTGCCTGGGGACTGCGAGACCGGCGGCTAAGGCGATATCTGGAAGAGCAAGACAACCGTCCTGCTGGTTAGCGACCGGTGATCAGGAGAAGCGATTGACGCACCGTATCCTCATTGTCGACGACGATCTGCATATCCGTGAGGTCATCCGCGTCGCGCTGAAGAAGGCCGGCATGACCGTGTCCGAGGCGCGCGACGGCAGGGAAGCGCTGGTGCGCTTTGCCGCCGACCGGCCCGACCTCGTGGTGCTCGACATCGGTATGCCCGAGCTCGACGGGCTCGACGTCTGCCGCGATATCCGCAAATCCTCCGACGTACCGATCCTGTTCCTTTCGGCGCGAGACGAGGAGATTGATCGTATTCTCGGGCTGGAGATCGGCGGCGACGATTATGTCACCAAGCCGTTCAGCCCACGCGAGCTGGTCGCACGCATCAACGTCATTCTGCGGCGGGTTGTCGCTCGCAGTCTGGATGCCGGCAATCAGCAGACCCCGCTGGCGCAAGGCCAGCTCTCGGTCGATCCGGAGCAACACGTAGCGGCGTTCGCCGGCATGCCGCTTCGGCTGACGGCGATCGAATTCGGCATCCTGCGCGCCTTCCTCGCTCGGCCCACTTCGGTATTCAGCCGCGAGCAGATCATGGCAGCCGCCTACCAGCTCAACATCCAGGTCTCCGACCGCACCATCGACAGCCACATCCGCAACATCCGGGCCAAGCTCGCGGCGCTGAACTGCGACAATGTGATCGAGACCATTCACGGCGTCGGCTTCAAGCTCGGACGCTGCGAGCCGCAGACATGAGCAACACGCCGGTCCGCGAGAAATGGCGCCCCTCGCTCGGTCTCGTCATCTTCGCCGTGCTCGCCTCGGTGGCGACGTTGCCGCTGGTCGGGTTGTTCTTTTTCCGCCTCTACGACAATCAGCTCATCCGCCAGACACAGGCGGAGCTGATCGCGCAGAGTCGAGTGCTGGCAGCCGTCTATGCGCGCGAGGTGGAGGCCCGCCTAGGTAAAGGCATCGTCCTCGGTTCAGAGTTGCCACCGGAGGCGCGCCCTGATCCCGAGGATCGGGTCACGCCGATCCGGCCCGCCCTCGACCTTGCCGGCAACGATCTCTTGATGCGACGCCCGGATGCCCGGCCGGCCGCCGCGCCGGCCGATCCGCTCTATGTCGAGATCGGCGCGAACCTGATGCCGATCGTGCTGGAAACGCAGAAGGTCACGCTTGCCGGCTTTCGCATCCTCGATCCCAACGGCGTCGTGATCGCCGGACGGCATGAAGTGGGCGAATCGCTGGCGCATATCGAGGAGATCGCCGCGGCGCTGAAGGGGCAGTATCACGCCGCCTTGCGCATTCGCAAGCCCGACAAGACGCCGCCGCCGATCTACTCCATCAGCCGCGGCGTCGGCGTGCATGTGTTTTCAGCGATGCCGGTACTCGTCAACAATCGCGTTGCGGGCATCATCTACACATCCCGAACGCCAAGCAATATCTTCGATCACCTCTACCAGGAGCGCGGCAAGTTCATCCTGGCGGCGCTGACCGTGATCGCCGGCACCGCCATGATCGGCATGGTTTTCTCCCGCACCATCACCCGCCCGATGCATGAGCTTGTCGGCCGCGTCGAACGGATCGGACGCGGCGACCGCGACGCCTTCCGGCCGCTCGCCCATTACGGCACGCGCGAATTCGCGCGATTGTCGAAAAGCTTCCTCGGCATGGCCGAACAGCTCGCGCGGCGCTCCGACTATATTGCGACCTTCTCGGCTCACCTCACCCATGAGCTCAAATCACCGCTCACCTCCATCAAGGGCGCCGCAGAGCTGCTGCTGGAATCCCTGCAAAGCCATACGCCGACGCTGACGCGCATGGAGCAGAAGAATTTCGTCTCCAATATCCTCGGCGACGCCGAGCGCCTCGAAACCATGACGCAGCGGCTGCGGGAGCTGGCCCGCGCGGAGGGCTCTCCGCAGAACTAGAGCAGCGAGCTCGGCGGCGTCGTCAGCGGGCTGACGAGCCGGTTCCCGACCCGCGCGATTGCCGCCAGCGGGTGCCTCGATCGCTCCATCGGCATGTCGACGGAGAAGGCGCTGATCGTGCTCACGCATCTCGTCGACAACGCCATCCGCCACAATGCGAAGCATATTCGCCTGGAAGCGGCCAACGACGACCAGGCGATCCGCATGACCGTCAGCAACGACGGTGACCCGATCTCGGAGGCGAACCGTGACCGCATCTTCGACGCCTTCTTCACCACCCGCCGCGATACCGGCGGCACCGGCATGGGGCTCGCCATCGTGCGCGCGATCATGGCAAGCCATGGCGGTTCGATCGAGCTCAAGCCGACCGAACAAGGCACCGCCTTCGAGTTGCAGTTTCCAGCGGCCTGAAGCCTCAGACGCGCTCGATGATGATCGCGGGCGCCATGCCGCCGGCAGCGCACATCGTCACCAGCCCGCGCTTGAGGTCGCGCCGCTCCAGCTCGTCCAGGAGGGTGCCGATCAGTATCGAGCCGGTGGCGCCGATGGGATGGCCAAGCGCGATCGCGCCGCCATTGACGTTGACCTTGTTGCGATCGAGCTTGAGGTCGCGGATATATTTCTCGGTAACCACCGCGAAGGCTTCGTTGATCTCGAACAGGTCGATGTCGTCGACAGTCAACCCCGCTTTCGCCAGCACCTTGCGCGTCGCCGGCACCGGCGCATTCAGCATCAGGGTCGGCGAGTCCCCCATATTGGCGGTCGCCACCACGCGGGCACGCGGCTTCAGCCCGTGCTTCCTGGCGTAGTCCGGCGACGCCAGCAGGATCGCCGCGGAACCGTCGACCACACCGGAAGAATTGCCGGCATGGTGCACGAAGTCGATCTTGAGGTCCGGATACTTGTCGAGGATCAATTTGCGGTAGGTCGTACCCTTGTCGTCGAGCGCATAATCCGCAATCGCCGGGAATGCCGGCTTGAGCTGCGACAGCGCCTCCATCGTCGTGCCTGGCCGCGGATACTCCTCGCGGTCGAGCGCAAGCGTACCGTCCTCGCGATAGACGGGCACAAGGCTCTTCTTGAAATGCCCGGCCTTGATGGCGGCATCCGCGCGCTTCTGGCTTTCCAGCCCGAGCGCATCGACATCCTGCCGCGAGATGCCTTCCATGGTCGCGATCGCATCGGCGCAGATACCCTGGTGCGATTGCGGATGACGCGCGCGCAGGCGCAGGTTTCCGCCGTCCATCATCATCGGGCTGCTGCCGCGACGGCCTTCCATCGACATCATTTCGCAGCCGCCGGCAATGACGAGATCTTCCGCACCCGCCATGATTGAATTGGCAGCCATGTTGACGCTGGTGATGCCCGATCCGCAGAAGCGGTCGAGCGTCACCGCGCTTGAACGCACGTCATAGCCGGCATCGAGCGCCGACATGCGTCCGAGATCGCCGCTCTGGGTCGCGACCTGGGCGCTACAACCCCAGACGATATCGTCGACATCGGCAGTATTGATGCCGGTGCGCTCGGCCAACGCGCGCAGTACAGTGGCGCCGAGCTGCTGCGGGTGGATACCGGACAGCCCGCCTTTGCCGGCCTTGCCGATGCCGCGCGGGGTTCTGCATGCGTCGATGATGAGCGCCTCAGGCATGGTGTGTTCCTCAAATCTCTGGGGTTGGCGGCATTTGCCGCCTACCGCGTTCCGAAGTCAATTCGTGGCGCCGCCGCAGCCTCATGCAAAATCAGCGAACATAGCGCCTCAACGCAATTTCCTGAAGAAGTCCCGCACCTCCTGCACGAAGAGATCGGGCTGCTCGAAGGCCGCGAAATGGCCGCCTTTCGGCATTTCGTTCCAGTGCGTGATGTTGGGGTAACCCGCTTCCATCCATTTGCGTACCGGCGTGACGATCTCCTTGGGAAACACCGCAACCCCGGTCGGGATTTGCACGGTGTGCGCCGTCCGCTTCTTCGGCCCAAAGCTCTCCCAATAGAGCCGCGCCGACGAGGCTGCGCTCGCGGTCACCCAATAGAGCATTACGTTGTCGAGCAGTTCGTCCCGGGTGAAGATGTTCTCGGGATGGCCGTTGCAATCGGTCCATGCCCAGAACTTCTCCAGGATCCATGCCGCCTGCCCGCTCGGCGAATCCGTCAGCGAATAACCCAGCGTCTGCGGCCGGGTCGACTGCTGCTTGGAATAACCTGAATCCCAATCGGCATAATACTGGATACCTTTCAGTGCGCGGGCCTCTTCCGGCGTCGGCTGGCCTTCCACGTTGGGCCGTGCCGACATCGCCAGCGTAATGTGAATGCCCGCACAATGTTCGGCATCCTGCGCACCGAGCGACGTCGTCACCGCAGAGCCCCAATCGCCGCCCTGCGCACCGTAGCGCGCATAGCCCAGACGGCTCATCAACGCGGCCCAGGCGCGCGCGATGCGATCGACGCCCCAGCCCGTTGCCGTGGGTTTGCCCGAGAAGCCGAAGCCGGGCAACGAGGGACAGATCACGTGAAACGCATCGGCAGCATTGCCGCCATGGGCGACCGGATCGACCAACGGTTCGATCACCTTGTGGAATTCCACCACCGAGCCCGGCCAGCCGTGCGTGATGATCAGCGGCATCGCCTGCGGATGCGGCGAACAGACATGGATAAAGTGGATGCCGAGCCCGTCGATGTCGGTCGTGAACTGGGCGAAGCGATTGAGCGCGGCCTCTTGCTTTCTCCAATCATATTGATCGGCCCAGTAGCGGCAGACCTCCTTGATCCACTGCAGCGGCGCGCCCTGGCTCCAATCGTCAACCAACTCGGCCTCCGGCCAGCGCGTGTTGCGCAGACGTGATTTCAGATCGGCGAGGACTTCGTCCCGGACGGCGATGCGGAACGGAGTGACGGCACTCATCCGACGCGTCCTCCCTTATCCTCGGCCTTCAGCATCGCGAGGATGCGGTCGGCCTCGGTGCGCCAGTCGACGCTGCGGGCAAATTCCTTGCTGCCCCTCGCGCCGAACAGGCCGTCGTCGGCGAGATCCGCGACCCAGGCCTGACGCTCGGCGGTGCCTTGCGCGGACCAGGGCGTAAGCCCGGCCTCGCGCACGGTCTCGGCAACCTCGCGCACTTCCTCGGCGCGGCGGCGGCCGTGCTCGATCACGCGCTGGAAGAAGTAGGCCCCCTGCTTTTCCCAGTCGATGCCGGGAAAGGTTTCCTTGAGCGAGGCGAGTACGGCGTCCTCGACACCATAGGCACGCGCGGTGGTGAAGCTCTCGATCACCATCGCCTCCAGCCCCTTGATCATGATGCTGCGGCACATCTTGACCGCGGAGGCCACGCCGAGCTGCTCGCTCGACACCTTCGCATCGAAGCCGAGCGTCACCAACAACGGTGCAAGTTCTCTTGCTCCGCCGCCGCCCAGCAGCAGCGGCACCTTGATGCGATGGGGCGGAACCGACGTCATCACCGCTCCCTCGACATAGCGGCCATGGGCGCCGTCGATCAGCGCGGCCGCGCGCTGCTTGGCGCCAGGCGAGGCCGAATTGAAATCGAGATACCAGGTGCCCTGTCGGATCGCGGGCGCGCAGGCTTCCGCGACGGGAACCGCCTGGCTCGCAGTGACGGCGGAAATGATCAGATCGGCTTGCCCTGCAAGGTCAGCATGCGACCAGGCGAGTTGAACGCCGATCCCGGCGGCGTGTTCGCGCAACGGCGCGGCCCTGTCGTCATCGAACTTGATGTCGAAAGCGGCAACCGCAACGCCTGCCTTGCGCAGGTCTTCGGAAAGGATACGGCCGACCTCGCCATAGCCGATCAGGCCGACTTTCCAGCTCTTGGGATCACCAGACATTCGTGTTCCGCGCCTCCGCCGTTTTGCGGCGAAGCCTAGCCGCATTGGCCTTCAAGATCGAGCGCAGAACTATGCGGCCAGCACGCGGCAAATCTTGAGCGCATCGGCAGCTACCGCATCGACGCTGCGCACATAGCCGCTCCTGATCCATTCCTTGGCGATCTGCACCACGCCGCCGACCACGCCCGCGCGCACGAGTTCGCCCGGTTTCGGCTTGATGTCACTGTCGGGTGCCATCATCCGCGCCAGCACTTCGCCGAACTGCGGCAGCAGCGCCCCCCACACCGCATCCACCGCGGGCCCGACCCTGGCGATCTCGATCACGAACAGCCGCGCCCCGTCCGGATCGTCCTTCAACATCTGGTAATAGGCCCGCAGTACCGCGTGGCCACGCTCCTCGGCAGGTCCCGGATGCTCCTTGCGGACCTCCTCCAGGCGATCGAATACCCGGCGCGATACGGTGTCGAAGGCTGCCACCAGCAAGGCCTCGCTGTTGGCGAAGGATTCGTAGAAATACCGCTCGGTGAGGCCGGCTGCCTCGCACACGGCCTTCACCGTGGTGTTGCGATAACCGAGTTCACCATAGGCCCGGATAGCGCCCTCGATCAGCCGCTCGCGACGCGCAAGCCTCCGCTCGTCGGCCGACAATCCCGCATAATTTCTGGCACGCACTGTCGTCATAATGTCCTCAAAAACCCTACGCTTGACATGAAACGTTGTCAGATGCTTAATTCTGACAATATCACATGTCAGAAGATATTACCAATATAACGGGACACGCTTAGCCCGATTGCTCGAGGGAGTGAACCTATGCAGGAGCATGTGTCGGAGCAAACCGTTGCAAGCACGGCCAACGT
>JAHCKB010000459.1 GCA_026125985.1 Bradyrhizobium sp. | reverse complement strand
CAAGGCGATGCACGCCGAGCTTCAAGCGCGGTGCGATCTCGGCAAAGGCCTGTTCGGCGCGCTCGCCACCGGTCAGACTGTCGGCGACAATGCCGACATGATGGCCGCGCTCGGCCTGGCCGTTGGCGAGGTCGAGGATGTGGCGAAAGATGCCGCCCACGGGCGCGCGCACGGCGTGCAGGATGCGGAGCGGCTGACCTTCGACCGGAGCCATGGTCAGAACCAGCGCTCGCCGACGAGCACTGTGTCGCCGGGATGGATCGGGGTGCCGGGCGGCACGATGATGCGCGATGTGCCGGCGGCGTCGGTGTGGGTGAGGGTAACGCGGTCCTTGCGTGCGCGAGGCGAGAAGCCGCCTGCAATCGCAACCGCGCTCTCTACCGTCATGTTGGGCACATAGGGGTACTGGCCGGGAGCCTGTACTTCGCCGAGGATGAAGAAGGGGCGATAGGCCTCGATCTCGACTGCGACAGACGGCTCGCGGATAAAGCCGTTGCGGAGCCGCGCGGCGATGTCGGCGGCCAGTCCCTGCGGCGTGCGTCCACGCGCGGGAACAGCACCGATCAGGGGGATGGTGATCGTGCCGGTCGCGCTGATCGAATAGGTATTGGTGAGACCCTCCTGGCCGTAGACCACGACGCGAAGCTTGTCGCCGGCGTCGAGATGATAGGGTGCGTCATGCCGCACGGGCGCGGGGGCCGCGTAGGCAACCGGTACCACCGGCGCCGCAGAATAGGCCGCGCCGCCATAGGCCATTGCGTCGAGGTTATTTTGCGGGGCGACGGCGGCGGGAGCAGTGACAACGGGCGTAGTCCTGCCCATGCAGCCCGACAATGCGAGCGCCGACAGCAGACATACAATCGCGGCGCGAGCGCCTCGCATCCCGAGAATCCCGACTGAGTTATTGAGGCCGATTAAGGGCTTTCATGGTTAACAAAGCATGACCGGAACCGCCCGAACTCCGCTGTTTCCCGGACCTGGCACGCGCGATTAACCCCGCCTCAACCTTAATGGAGTGTAATCGGACTCGCTCAAGTAGAGTCGTGGCGTCCGCGGGAGAGTGCGATGCGTTTGGCGTTCTGGCGTGCCGGCAAGGCGAAGGCTGCGGTGCTGAGGGCGGTGCCCCAGTTCGCATCCATCAGGCCTGCGTCGCCGTCTGCCGTTGCCTACAAGCCTGCCCCGGCCGTCGTTACCGAAAGCGGCGATCTTGACCCGCGTGCGCTCGGCCATGCCCTTGCGCGAAAGCGCGGCTGGATCATCGTGCCGACCGTGCTGGCGCTGGCACTGTCCGTCGTCGCGGTCAATCTCGTCACACCGCGCTACAAGTCCGAGGCCCGCATCCTCATCGACGGGCGCGAGAACGCGTTCCTGCGTCCCAACGCCGACCGCAACGAAGAGCGTTCGGCGCTCGATCTGGAGGCCGTGACCAGCCAGGTGCAGCTTGTGCTGTCGCGCGAACTGGCGCGCGAGGTCATTGCCAAGAACAGGCTCGCCGAACGTCCCGAGTTCGATCCGGTGCTGACCGGCGTGCCGCCGCTGAAATCGATTCTGGCAATGATCGGAATCGGTCGCGATCCTCTGGCGATGACTCCAGAGGAGCGGGTGCTGGATGCCTATTACGACCGGTTGACGGCGTATGCCGTCGACAAGTCGCGCGTCATCGTCATCGAATTCCAGTCGCGCGATCCTGAACTCGCCGCGAAAGTCGCAAACTCGATCGCCGAAGGCTATCTGGTGCTGCAGCAGGCTGCGCGGCAACAGCAGGCGAAATCGGCCAGCCAGTGGCTGCTCGGCGAGATCGACGACCTGCGCAAGAAAGTGTCCGAGGCGGAAGCCCGCGTCGAGGATTTCCGCTCCAAGTCGAGCCTGTTCGTCGGCACCAACAACACCACGCTGTCGAACCAGCAGATGGGCGAGATCAACACCCAGCTCAACAATGCGCGGGCGCTGAAATCGGACGCCGAGACCAAGGCGCGGCTGATCCGCGAGATGCTGCAGGGCGGCAGGCCGATCGAGGCTTCGGCCGTGCTGAACTCCGAACTGATCCGGCGCCTGTCCGAACAGCGCGCCACGCTGCGCGCACAGCTCGCCGAACAGTCCTCGACCCTGCTCGGAGGTCATCCCCGCATCAAGGAACTGAAGGCGCAGATCGCAGAGATCGACCGCCAGATTCGCGCCGAGGGCGAGCGGCTGGCCCGCCAGCTCGAAAGCGACGCCAAGGTGGCCGGCAACCGGATCGACTCGCTGACCGCGAGCCTCGACCAGGCCAAGACCGTCGCCTCGCAGACCAACGAGCAGGACGTGCATCTGCGCGAGCTCGAGCGCGAGAGCAAGGCGCAGCGCGATCTGCTGGAATCCTATCTGGCGAAGTACCGCGAGGCGTCGGCGCGCGACAACATCAACGCCGCGCCGCCGGAGGCGCGGATCATTTCGCGCGCGAGCCCGGCGATCAAGCCGGACTTCCCGAAGAAAGTGCCGATGATCCTGATCGCGGCCTTCGCCGCTTTCGCGCTGTCGTCGGGCTTCGTCATCACCGGCGAGCTGCTCGCCCCGGCGAGCGACTATTCCTACGCGGCCTATGCCGCGCCGGCCGCCTATGCGGCGCCGGTCGCG
>JAHCKB010000458.1 GCA_026125985.1 Bradyrhizobium sp. | reverse complement strand
CGTGCCCGGCGCTACCGATGCGCGCGGCAGCATCAATTTCCTCGAGCCCGGCAAGGGCCTCGATTTCGAGCCCAAGCGGTTGTTCTACCTGCACCATATCGCTCCCGGTCAATGGCGTGCCCGCCACGGTCATCGCCGGACCCAGCTCGTCGTCATCGCCGTCAGCGGAAGCTGCCGGACCCATCTCGACGACGGCGCGGACAAGGAAAGCGTGACGCTCGATGAAGCGACCAAGGGCCTCTATATCGGACCCTGGGTGTGGCATGAGCTGACTGACTTCGCGCCCGGCACCGTTATCGTGGTCCTCGCCTCGACGCCCTATGACGAAGCGGACTACCTCCGCGATTATGAGGACTTCCGCCGCGAAGTGGGGGCACACCAATGATCCCGTTCCTCGACATGAAGTCGGTCTACACCGAGCTGAAGCCGGAGCTCGATGCGGCGTACCTGCGCGTGATGGAATCGGGGTGGTTCGTGCTCGGCAAGGAGGTCGAGGCCTTCGAGCAGGAGTACGCCGCCTTCTGTGGCACACGCCATTGCGTCGGCCTCGGGAACGGTCTGGAGGCGCTGGAGCTCACCTTGCGCGCCTGGGGCATCGGTCCTGGCGACGAGGTGATCGTGCCCTCCAACACCTATATCGCGACCTGGCTCGCGGTGTCTGCGGTCGGCGCGACAGTGGTGCCAGTCGAGCCCACCCCGACCGGACCGAACATCGATCCCGAGCGGATCGAGGCCGCTATCACGCCGCGCACGCGCGTCCTCATGCCGGTCCATCTCTACGGAGAACCTGCGGACATGGACGCTATCGGTGCCTTGGCGGAAAGACACGGGCTCAAGGTGATCGAGGATGTCGCCCAGGCGCAGGGCGCCAAGGTGCGGGGACGGCGGACGGGGTCGCTGGGCACCGCCGGGGCGCACAGTTTCTTTCCGACCAAGAACATCGGCGCATTCGGCGATGGCGGCGCGGTCACGACCGACGACGCAGGACTGGCCGATCGACTGCGCGGCATGCGCAACTACGGCAGCAAGGTGAAATATGTGAATGTCGAGCGGGGCTACAACTCGCGACTCGACGAATTGCAGGCAGCCTTCCTGAGGGTGAAGCTCAGGAAGCTCGACGAATGGAACGATCGCCGCCGCGTTCTCGCGGCACATTATTCCGACCGTTTGGCGGACGTGCCTGGTCTCGGCTTGCCCCGGGTCCCGCAGTGGGCGGAGCCGGTGTGGCATCTCTATGTCGTGCGCACGAAACGCCGCGCCGAGTTGATGGAGGCGCTCAATAGCGCCGGGATCGGGTCACTCGTGCACTATCCGATCCCGCCGCATCTGCAGCAGGCCTACGCGGATCAGGGCCTGATGCCGGGTGCCTTCCCGCTCGCGGAAGCGCTGGCCGACACTGTGCTCAGCCTGCCGATGGGACCGCATGTGAGCCTCGAGTCGGCCGACGAAATCGCCGCTGCGGTGCGGAGCTACATGGTGCGCTCGGGCGGTGAGTGAATGCCCCGGTAGTTCCGGTAGTAGTCTCCTTGCGAGTAATAGTAACCCGTCGTGCTCGGATAGGCGTTGGACGGATACGCATACCCCGACGCTGGCGTAACGTAGTATGTCCGCGCCGGCGTACGATCGCCGTAGTAGACCGCGCCGGGAGGGGCGTAGGCATACTGAGTTCGTTCGGTATACCCGCCGCAGCCAGCGGTGAGGGCAGCGAGAGACACCGCGCCCGTGAGGAACAGAATCCTGCTCATGGGTAAATCCCCTTTGCTGAATGTCGTCATGCCGTGCGGATTCAACCCGAAGCCGCGGCAGTGGTTCCCCGCCTCGATTTTGCTGTATTGCTGTCGCTGCCCAACCAACGGGGGAACCTCATGAAGCTCGGCCTGTCGATCGGCTATTCCAAGGCGCAACTCGACGTTCCGGTCGAGCTGGTGCAACGTGCCGAGGAGCTAGGCTACGACTCGGTGTGGACGGCCGAGGCGTACGGCTCCGATGCCGTGACGCCACTCGCCTTCCTTGCCGCGAAGACCAACCGGATCAAGCTCGGCACCGGCATCATGCAGCTCGCCGCGCGTACGCCGGCCAATGCCGCCATGTCGGCGGCCACGGTGGACGCCATGGCGGGCGGTGGCCGCTTCATCGCCGGCATCGGGGTGTCCGGCCCGCAGATCGTCGAAGGCTGGTACGGCCAGCCGTGGGGCCGGCCCTATTACCGGATGAAGGATTACGTGGCGATCATGCGCAAGATCTTCGCGCGTGAGGAGCCGGTGGTGCATGACGGCAAGGAGATCTCGCTGCCCTACACCGGAGAGGGTTCCGCCGGTCTCGCCAAGCCGCTCAAGTCGATCCTGCACATGAACCAGATCCCGATCTATCTCGCGACCGGCAGCGAGAGCACGGTCAAGCTCACCGCCGAGATCGCCGACGGCTGGCTGCCGATGGGCTTCGTGCCGGGTGCCATGGAGGAATACCGGCCCTGGCTGGAGGAGGGCTTCCGCCGCGCCGGCAACGGCAAGGGCTTCCACAATTTCACCACCCAGGCCTCGGTCCATGTCGAGGTCGAGAACGACGTGAAGGCGGCGTTGCAGCGACTGAAACCCGAGGTCGCGCTCTATGTCGGCGG
>JAHCKB010000457.1 GCA_026125985.1 Bradyrhizobium sp. | reverse complement strand
CATCTGCAAGATGTCGAACAATGCGCGCGCGCTCGCGGACCCGAACTGCAAAGATGGGCAAGCCGTGTGCGGGCCCTCAGGGCCGGGCGATTTTCCGACGACAACGGGCGTCGCCGCCAACCCCCCGACCGCGTCGAGCGCGTCGATCGTTGTCAGTCCGACCGACGTTTAACGATCGTGACCTCAGTTCACCTCTGACGGATCGCGGATGATGAAGTCGGCGAAGGCGTGCAACTGCTGCTCCGTGGTCGAACATAAATTCCCACCGCGATAGTGCGCGTGCACGAGGGCCCAGAAAACGACCTCGTCGGACCGCCCGGCGAAGAGCGCCTTCTGTAGCGTGCGACCGATGATTGTAACAGCACGGATGTGGTCGTAGCGCGTATGAAGTTCCTGGGCGACGATCTTCGTGTCTGCACTGCGGATCACCACGCGACCTCCTCTCTTGTAGATGACTCACTCACGCAGCCGAAGGCAGCCTGGTGTCGGGAAGCACGCGGTCCTCGCAGCCGCGGGCCTGCTGGAGCGCGGCGAGCGTCTCCCGGTTGAACGACATACGCAGAGCGACCACCTCGTCGCGGCCGATGCGTTTCGGAAATCCGAGGGGACGGACAAAGAAGCGAAGCTGCATCGCGATCACCATCAATCGCCAGTCGATCGCGACCGTGACAGTGTCGACCTTGCTCGCCATGCCCCACTCGACAACGCCCTGCGCGAGCTCCAGAAAGGGACTGTCGCCGCGCGGACGCATCTCGCGATGGCCGGGCGCGACGCAAAAACGGGTCCACTCGACCACGCGCGGCCCGCGCGGCGGGCGCTTACGGCACAGGTCCGACAGCACTTCGGTGAGCAGGTGCGGACGCGTCGTCGGCAGCAGGCGCTGGTAGCCCACGATCTCGTCGCCGCGCAGGCAGATATGATGAGTTGCATGTGCGTCGTCGAACCGATCGCGCTCAAGACCGTCTGGCTGGCGCAAGTCCTCCCAGCCCTTCTCCTCGACGAACACCGCGTGGCGGAAACGGAAGGCCCGATCCATCAGCACAGCATGGCGGCTGATGTCCGAGCCAGGGATGACCATAAGCATAGGCGACTCCTCGGCTTGTTGAATGAGCCGAGTTGGCCACGCATGGCGTCGCGCCGGTATGGTCACAAATGACCATTGCCGCGACGAGTTGTGGAGTCAGTTGATGCGCCGCTGTTGCGGCGGCGCCCAAAGATTCGGAGCCGACCAGTGTCATTGTAGCCGCAGGCGACGACGCGGTGATGACGCTGTAATTGGCGGGACGCCAAATATCACGTCACCCGGCGCGGGGCTGCGAGGGGCAATGAACGGCCGGCAGGGCGATCCCGTGACCGACGGGGACGTAGCCGAGCTCGTCGCACAGGTCGCGAAAGAAAACGCGCCGGCGCTCCTTCTCGGCCTCCGCGGAGGAACAGCGAAGAATGTGCTCGCACTCCATGGTGCCGTCGGGGCGGCAGGCCGGGCAATTCGCGATGTGGACCGTGCGCTCCAATTCCGCCAGCGCCTCAACATAGGCGCGCTGGGCCGCGACCGCCCGCGCCTCGAGCGAAGTTTCACGTCGCTCCCTCGCCACTTAACTCTCCCGGCGGGCAGTGTCTGCGGTGCGCCCCCGCAAACGAACCCTCGCTGACTCTTGGTGATCGGGGAGTTGGAAACCGTGCTAGACGGCCCTATGGCCTTTAGTTCGGGTGAACCTGTTGCATACGCCACAGGCCCCCCGACCATAAGGTCAAGGAGTGCGGCGCCGTAACGGCCGGCACCAAACCGCTAGCGGGGTTTCCACGCCCCAGGGCAGCGCGTACTGCCCCGCACGACTCATAACCCCTCGCGACGCGCTGTTCCAGATGGATTCGCAGGGCAATCGCCAGCGGGCTGAAGCAAATACTTGAGCGGACGGAAGAATTTAGAGAAAGCCGCCGCGGGGCATGCCGGGCAAGGCTGCAGGATGCCTCGGCGTATGCCTTGGCTGAAGTGTTTGGGCGTCACCCCTGCGGGGTCGGGCTGGCGGCTGCGCTGAAGCCCCGCATCGCGGGTCTTCCCCCGGCGGGCTGCCATCCCTGACGCGGCGCGCTCGAGCCTGCCGATTGGATTCTTCGACCTGGCGTGCCGACGCTACTTACCAGGGGAATAGGCCGAACTGGCGGCGGCCTCGCGGTGTGCGCCGCTTCCGCCGCCACGCGAACCCGCCAGCACCCGCTTGTCGACACAGAGGAGCGACGCGCGCGCGACACCGCGCGAGCCAGACGGCGGCGATCGTCTGGTCGACACCGCGACGACCGGGCCCCAAGCGTCCGGGGAACGACCCACCCCGCTCTCAAATGGGCTTTCCTTGGTCCCAGCCACGGCCTTCCACGATCAACCCGCGAGGGGTTCGCTACGCAAGCGTGCGACCTCTGCGGCTTCGCCTGCGAGGTGACCGCGGCCGCGCCCGGACACGTCGGCGCCTGTCGAGCGGGGATGGTCCCTGCCCAAAGACGGGAGCCCACGATGTCGCAGAACCTAAACCTCGCCCAGGAGAACGCCTTCAACCTCGCCCGCACCCTGATGGTGCCTGTTGTGCTCTTCCAGGTCGACGACGCCTTCGGCGTGATGGTTTCGAGCGAATACGACGGCGAAGAAGACACCATCGTT
>JAHCKB010000456.1 GCA_026125985.1 Bradyrhizobium sp. | reverse complement strand
TGTCCGGCCGCCACTCGAACACTGCGCCGACGGGGGCCGCGCGCACCAGTGGCGGCACCAGCACCTCGAAGCGCGGCGTCGGTTCCGGAGCATGGCCGAACACCAGCTTCTCGTTCTTGTCGAGTTCCACCGTGCGCTCGTGCCATCCGGTCTCGCGCTTCACCATCTGGTGGATCGGCAGCACGTCGAAATATTCATTGGCGAAGATGACGGCCGGGCCGTCGAGCACGTCGTCGATGGTGTCGTGCCAGGTAATGTTGCGAACGCCCGACAATGTCGAACGTTGCTTCTCGCGCAGCACCGGATTGATCTCGACCATATGGATGGTGAGCGACTGGTAGAGCGGCGGCAGCACCCGCAGCGCGCGCAGCGCATCCGCCATCATGGTGCCACGGCCGGGACCGAGCTCGATGAGCCGCAGCAGCGGCGGCTGGCCGATCGCGCGCCACACCGAGGCCGCCCACAGGCCGAGCAGCTCGCCGAACATCTGGCTCACTTCCGGCGCCGTGGTGAAATCGCCCTCGCGTCCGAGCGGGTCGCGCGACACGTAGTAGCCGTGCTGCGGATGCAGCAGGCACAGTTCCATGTATCGCCAGACCGGCATCGGTCCCGACGACTTGATCAGCTTGCGGATCTCGGTCAGCAGCGGCGAATATTCAGTGGTCACGTCCAGCCTTGAAATAAATCAATGATCGGCGGCCGTCCTGGTCCGCCATGCCCGCAATATAAGGATGATTCCTGCAACAATCATCGGCAGCGAGAGCAGCATGCCCATGGTCAGGCCGCCCCACAGGAAGCCGAGCTGCGGGTCGGGCTCCCTGAACTTCTCGCCGGTGATGCGCGCCAGCGCATAAATCGTGATGAAACTGCCGAGGATCAGGCCGGGGCGCTTCAGGGCGCCCATCCGGATCATCACAGCCAGAATGGTAAACAACAGGATGCCTTCAAAAAAGGCTTCATAGAGCTGGCTCGGGTGACGCGGAGCGGGCCCGCCATTCGGGAACACGACGCCCCAGGGCAGGCTGGGGTCGGTGACCCGTCCCCACAATTCGCTGTTGATGAAATTGGCGAGCCGTCCGAGGAACAGGCCGATCGGACCGACCGCGGTCACGACATCGCCAAGCGACAGGATCGGGATGCCGTTCCTGCGGGCAAACCACATCACGGCGACCACGCAGCCGAGGAAGCCGCCGTGAAACGACATGCCGCCTTCCCAGAGCTTGAAGATGGCGGACGGGTTCTGGGCGAAGAACGGCAGATTGTAGAACAGCACATAGCCGGTGCGACCACCGACGATGATGCCGATGGTGACCCAGAGGATGAAGTCGTCGAGCTGCGTGAGCGAGATCGGCGCCGGTCCGCCCCACAGCCTCTCGTTCTTGAGCAGCGAGCGGGCGTAGATCCAGCCCAGCACGATGCCGCCGATATAGGCCAGCGCATACCAGCGGATCGCGATCGGCCCGAGCGAGATCGCGACCGGATCGAACACAGGGAAGGCGATGGCGAGGAAGGGCATGCGCAGGCTGAGCTAGACGAGGTTGCGGCGGTAGAGCGAGAGGAGTCGCTCCCAGTGCCGTTCGGCGGCGTCGCGGTGGTAGACCGGCCGTCTCGGAAAGGCAAAGCCGTGATGGGTGCCGGGATAGATCTCGACCTCGTTCTTCGTCCCCTTCATCGCTGCACTCACCTTGTCGATGATTTCCTGCGGAGCGTAGATGTCGGTCTCGGCGCAGGCGAAGTAGAGTTCGGCCTTGGTCTTGGACGCCGCCAGATGCGGGCTGTCCGGCTGGTCGGTGGCCAGATGCGTGCCATAGATCGAAGCAGCAGCCTTGACGCGATCAGGAAAATGCGTGGCCGCATTCACGGCATAACGCCCGCTCATGCAGTAGCCGAGCGTGCCGACGATTTTGGTGTTTGCGGCGGGTTGCCCCTCGGCATAGGCGAGTAGCGCCTTGCTGTCTTCCATCACGAGGGGAATGCTGAGCGAGTTCATCAGCTCGAACATGCGCTTGCGCTCCGGCGCGTTTGGGTCCGGCGGAACCGGACCGATCTCCATGACGCCCGAGCGGTAGTACATGTTCGGCAGCATCACGTAATAACCCGAGGTGCCGAGCCGGCGCGCCATGTCGCGCAGCTCCTCGCGGATCGCGGGCGCGTCCATGTAGAAGAGGATGACCGGAAACGGCCCGCCGCGTTCGGGGTGGGTGATGAAGGTGGTGGTCTTGCCGTCTTTGGTTGTGATATCGACCTGGCTATCGATCATGGGCGTTCCGCTGCCTTTGGGTGATTCTGTTTTCTTCGTTCGTGCGTTCGATACGATTGCAAGGAAAGGAGAATATGACAAGGCGAGGCGGGGCATTGCGAGTGCAAGCCCGGGCATGCCGGGCTTGAACTGAGCGACAGGAATGGCCATTTTCAGCGCGTGCCATTGGCAACGGAAGCGGAGCGTTTTGCGATGACCCAGACCACCAACCGGTTCTTCGACGAGATCGGCCGCCTGATGAACGATGCCGCCGGCGCCGCCCAGGGCGTCAAGCGCGAGGTCGATGCGGTCGTACGCAATCAGGCCGAACGCATCCTACGCGACCTCGATATGGTCCAGCGCGAGGAGTTCGAGGCGGTGAAGGAAATGGCGCGGCTGGCGCGCGAGGAGAACGAGGCGTTGAAGGCGCGTATCGCTGTGCTGGAG
>JAHCKB010000455.1 GCA_026125985.1 Bradyrhizobium sp. | reverse complement strand
ACAAGGTAACTCTCGAGAACGCAATCGTTCGAGGGTGCGGACAATCCCTGGAGGTAATAGTGGGTCTACCGGTTGATGTTCATGTCGGCATGCGTATGCGTCAAAGGCGGGCGCTGCTCGGCATGAGCCAGACGGCACTGGCAAACGCGGTCGGACTCACGTTTCAGCAGATTCAGAAGTATGAGCGCGGCACCAATCGCATGGGTGCAAGCCGTCTCTATGAATTCGCGAAAGTGCTCGACGTGGCTGTGCCGTTCTTCTTCGAAGAGATGACGCCTGCCACCGCCGGCGAGAAGCGCAAGCCCGGGCGGCCGCGTGTAGAGCCTGACGACACGGACGTCAGCACGAAGCGGGAAACACTCGAGCTGGTGCGCGCCTATTACAAGATCCGCAACCCGCAGGTTCGCGATCATGTCCGCAACCTCGTGCAGACGCTGGCGGCGCCGAAGTACTCATTCGGAACGCGTTAGGAAGTCAGTGACCTGCTTTCGGCGATCGCTGCCTTCGCCGAGTTCGGCTCTAGCGATCACGCGCAGATGCACCTCGTCGGGTCCGTCCGCGAACCGCAGGGTCCGACCCGACGTGTAGATGTTTGCAAGGGGAGTGTCGGGGCTGACGCCCATGGCGCCGAATACCTGTATCGCCCGATCGGCAACCCGCGTCAGCATCGATGGCACGAGCGCCTTGATCATCGAGATATCCTTTCGCGCGTTCGCGGCGCCGACCGTGTCGATCAACCACGCCGCGCGCAGGACGAGAAGCCGTGCCTGATCAATCTCGATGCGCGAATGCGCGATGCCCTCCGACACCGAGCCATGCTCGTGGAGGTACTTGCCGAACGCCTTGCGGTCCTTCGCCCTCTCGCACATCAGGTCGAGCGCCAGCTCGGCGAGCCCGATCGACCGCATGCAGTGGTGGATCCGGCCCGGCCCGAGACGCGCCTGGGCCATGGCAAATCCGCCGCCTTCCTCACCCAGCAAGTTGCCCGAAGGGACACGCACGTCGCGGAAGACGACTTCGCAGTGCCCGACCGCCGAATGGTGATTCAAAGTGGCGATGTTGCGGATTAACTCGACGCCCGGCGCTTCGCGCGGCACCAGCACCATGCTTTGCTGGCGATGACTCGCTCCGTCGAAGCTCGTCTTGCCCATGACGATAATCACCCGGCAGTCCGGTCGGGCGAGATTGGTGATGAACCATTTCCGGCCGTTGATGACGTAGTCGCCGCCCTCGCGCCGGATCGACGTCTGGATGTTTGTCGCGTCGGAGGAAGCGACGTCCGGTTCCGTCATCGCGAATGCCGAACGCATCTCGCCGTTCAGCAGGGGCTTCAGCCAGCGTTCCGCCTGCTCGGGTGTGGCGAACATGTGCAAGAGTTCCATATTGCCGGTGTCGGGCGCACTGCAGTTGAACGCTTCGGACGCCCAGTCGACGCGCCCCATGATCTCCGCCACCGGGGCGTAGTCGAGATTGCTGAGACCCTGGCCCGGCTCGTTCTCGTGCAGCCGGGGCAGGAACAGGTTCCAAAGTCCTTCCGACTTCGCCAGCGCCTTCAGGTCCTCCATGAAAGAGAGGGGGAATCGCGCTTGGTCGAACTCGCGCTGCGCGAGGCCGAGCCGTGGAACGACATGTTCGTCCATGAAGTCTCGCACCTGCGCGCGCATCGCTTCACATTTTGGGGAGTAGCTGAAATCCATCGGGACCTCCTCGGGCCAATCATCGCGTCGTCGTCCGGACTATTGTTCGCTTGGGCAAGCAAAGAAGCGGCATGTAGAGGGCGGCGAAGCCGAGGAAGGCAGCGGCCCACGCCAGTGCCGCGACGGGCAGCAGCGTCTCGCCCCACGCCGGATGCACGACGGCGCAGATCCGCGTGACGGCCGCGATCGTCGCTAGCGCATAGACCGTCTGCAGGGCGGGCGAGGCGACCAGCTTGCGCCCGGTGTGACCGAGACTGGCTCGGCTCATCACGGCAAGCGTCATGATGCCGATCGCACCGACCGTCCAGGCGTGGATGCCGGCGCTCGGGAGCACGACGTCGAACGCGGCCAGCCCACTGAGCAGGAAGCCGATGGGCACGAAGAGATATCCGACATGCAATACCAGCACGAGACGATCGGCGGTCGTCCGATCGCCGGCCCACCGGCCAAGCCGCAGGACGTTGGCGCCCGCCGCGACGATCATCATCACGCCCGTGGTCAGCTCTTCTGGCACGGCGACCCACAGAGCGAGACCGCAGACGCTCAGGACGATGCAGGCCTCGTCGAACCGATCGAACGGAGCGGGAAGACGGCCGGGTTCGCGCTGCATCAGCCAGTTGCGGGTGAAGCTTGGGATGAGGCGGCCGCCGACGACCATGATCAGCGCGACAGCTACCGCGATTCCTACGCGGGTTGAATAGACCGCGATGCCGGTGAAATGTGCCTCGAGGTGGAACGCGATATTTCCGGCGGCCAGCAGGCCGAGCAAAACCACCATCTTGAGGTTGCGCCAGTTCTTGCCGGTGACGATCTCGCGCGCCACCGCGGCGACCATCAGCACCAGGAAAGCGCAATCGAGGACGGCACTTCCTATCCAGCCGATGCTGCTCGACAGGGTGACGCCGAAGCGGCCTGCGAGCCAGATCACCACGAGTCCCGCCAATGGCGGACCCTGAAGCGGCAGTCGCCCCGTCCAGTTCGGGATGGCTGTCAGCAGGAAGCCCGCCACGATGGCGGCCACATAGCCGAACAGCAGCTCATGGACGTGCCAGTCGCGCGGCGAGAA
>JAHCKB010000454.1 GCA_026125985.1 Bradyrhizobium sp. | reverse complement strand
TAGAGGATGACGTTGTCGAAGGCGATCGACAGGCGGCTCGAGAAGATCTCGACCAGCGCGCGGTCGGTTTCGGACAGCTGGCGCTCGGCCTGCAGCAGCACTACCACCTCACGGCCGCTGCCGGTGCGCAGGTAAAGCACGCTGCGCTGATCGGCGAATTCGTTCTTGCGGCGCTGGAAGGCGGCCTCCACCATCTCCCGCAGGTCGGTGTCGAGCGCCTTGGAGCCGGTGCTGCCGATGAAGCGGCTGTAGCAACCGCTTCCGGCCAGCACCGAGAATTCCGAGCCCGCGCCGTCGTCGCGCAGCACCAGGATCCCGGCGCAGTTGACGTTGAGCAGTGAGGCGAGCTGGGTCAGCACGCCTTCGGCCAGCCGCTGCATCGACTTGAAGTCGTACAGCGTCGAGGCGGCGTCGATGATGATCTCGAGGCCGCGCCTCGTCTGCATCATGCGCTCGAGCTGCTGGTAGCTGCGCAGCGCCGCAGTCAGCGAGGTGAACAGCTTGTCGGCGGTGAGCTCGGTCTTCGCCTTGTAGTCGTTGATGTCGTACTGGACGATGATGCGGCGTTCCGGCGCCTGGCCGGGCTGGCCGGTGCGCAGGATGATGCGCACGGTCTCGTTCTTGATTTCGTTGCGGATGTATTCGACGAGGTCGAGGCCTGCAACGTCGGTCTCCATGATGACGTCCAGCAGCACGGCGGCGATATCCGGGTTGTCCCGCATCAGCGTGCGGCCCTCGGCCGCGGAATAGGCCGACAGGATTTCCAGCGTGGCTCCGTTGAGATTGTAGTCGCTCAACGCAAAGCGGGTACCCTCGTGCACGGCGACATCGTCGTCGATGACGGCAATCTTCCACTTGGGCGCAGACGGAGCCTCCGGGACATGGCCGGTATCGTCGATCAGGTGGAGGACATCGTCCTGTTCGGCCATTGCTGGGTTCCGTCCGCTGCTGCGTCTACCGCCGTCGGGGCGCCCCGGGCGATCCGCGGCATGATAATGCGAAAAGTAGTGCCTTGTCCCAGTCTTGACTCCAGCAGGATGCGGCCGCCGAGCTGCTGGGTGACGAGGTTATAGACGATATGCAGCCCAAGTCCCGTGCCACCTTCGTTGCGGCGGGTCGTGAAGAAGGGGTCGAATGCCTGCCGTTGAACGTCAGGCGTCATTCCGGCGCCGTTGTCGGCGAAGATGATCTCCACATCGTCGCCGCTGCGCGACCGCGCCGAGATTGAGATGGTCCCGGAACGCCCGTCGGCGAAGGCATGGTTTGCCGCGTTCAGGAAAAGATTGGTCAGGATCTGTCCGTAGGAGCCGGGATAACCGTCGATCAGGAGCCCCTCGGGCACGTCCACCGAGAGCTGGATCGCCGACCTTTTCAGCACCGGCCGCAGGCTCGCCACGATCTGGTCGGTTGCCTCCGAGAGGCTGAACTGCCGGCGTTCGGCATGGGACCGGTCCACCGCCACCTGCTTGAAGGACTGGATCAGTTCTCCCGCCCGATGCAGGTTCGCTACCAGCTGCTGGGCGGCGTCGCGCGAGGAGTTGACGAATTCGTCGAGCTTGGAGCGCCGCAACTGGTTCGAGTTCAGTTCCGCCTGGAACGCGTCCGCGCGGCGGGCGAAGCTCGAGGCCACCGTCAGGCTGATGCCGATCGGATTGTTCACTTCATGGGCGACGCCGGCAACGAGCCCGCCGAGCGCGGCGAGCCGCTCGGCGTCGATCAGGTTCTGTTGCGCGGTGTTGAGCTCGAGCAGGGCGGCTTCGGCTTTCTCCTTGGCGGCAAGCAGTTCCTCCTCGGTCTTGCGCTTGGCGACCGCGTTTTCGCGGAACACCTCCACCGCCCGCGCCATTGCGCCGACCTCGTCTCTCGCCCGGGTTCCCTGCACCTCGCGGCCATAGTCGCCATTGATGATGGCGCGCATTGAGGTCATGATCTGCTGCAACGGCAGGCGGATCGACAGCGCAATCACGACGCCGGCGGCCAGGATGATGCCGAGGAACAACACGGCGATCGACGTCACCCGGCGGGAAATGTTCGCCAGCGTGCGGTCGAACGTCTCCTGTGCCCTCTGCTCGCGCTGTCGCATCTGCACCGAAAGCTCGTCGATGGCGCCGATCGCGTCGGCCTGACTCGCGTCAATGGTGTTGCGCAGCAATTCGGTGCGGCTCGTGACCTGTTCGGACAGCTTTGCAAGCCCGGCTCGCAAGTCCCGCGTGCGCTGAAGCAGACGCTGCAAAGCCAGTTTCTGCAGGTCGTTCTCCGCCAGATCTATCATCACGGGAATGGATCGTTCGATTGTCTCCGTATTGCGGCGGGCGTCTTCGGCGGAGGCCGAGGCCACCGAGAGATAGTAGGCGTTGGCAGCGACGAGCAGCGCGGTGAAGGCCTCGCGGGATCTGCCGAGCGGAGGCCAGATCAATGCATCGCGGTGGCCGGTGGCCCCTTCGATGATCGAATACAGTCCTGCCATGTCGCGCGCCGGCGCCAGCACCTGCTCGTCATAGATCTTGGATATCCTGGTCTGGACGGCGCGCAATTCGCCGAACCCGTCGAGGAAGCGGCTGGTCACGCGTTCGAGTTGCTCTACCGATCCCGACAGCATCGGGTCGGTCGATGCACGCGTGGTCAGCGTGCCCAGCACGGCTTCGCGCAGCAGCAATATCTCGGCAAACAGTTCCGGGCTCGGCTGGTTGATATAGCGGTGGATCAGGTTCTGCAGTCGGCTGGTCTCGGTCTCCAGCAGGGTCAGGATCTTGTCGGACTCGCGCACCTGGCGCACATCGTCCCAGGCCG
>JAHCKB010000453.1 GCA_026125985.1 Bradyrhizobium sp. | reverse complement strand
AGAACGTAGTCGTCTGGGATGACGGTCTGGGCCGTACGGACGAGGACCGGCGCCGCTGGCTCTACACCGTCATCACCCGCGCCGAGCAGGGTCTGGTGATCCTCGCGTGATCGATCTGAACGACGTCTGGCAGCCGCCAGCCCGTCTGGATCTCGCCGCGATTCGTGAGCAGCTTTCCGCGACCGCGGCTGACTGGCTGCCCGGGCTGTTTCCGCAGGCGCGGCTATCGCCTGACCGCAAGGCGCTGCGCTGCGCCGATCTGTCGGGCCGTCCGCCTCGGAACGAGGGTTCGTGCGTCATCAACCTGCGCGGCCCGCGGGCGGGCTGGGGTTACGACCACTCGACCGGAGAATCGGCTGGTCCCATTGACCTGATCCACTATGCCACTGGCCTGGCCGACGGCGCCTTGTTCGAAGAGGCAGCTCGGCTTGCGCGCATGGACGTCATTCCTGCTCGGCGATCGCCTGCACATCACGCACGTGACCACACGCACGAAGTCGCCCGGATCCTCGACGGCTGCCGCCCACTTGGTGGTTCGCTCGCAGAGACCTACCTGCATAGCCGTGGGCTCGAGGATCCAGCGTCGCCCGACCTGCTGTTCCATCCCGACCTGACCGACTTCGACACCAAGCGCGGCTGGTACGGCATGGTCGCCATCGTTCGCGATGGAGCGGGTGCTCCGACCGGCGGTATCCACCGCACGTTCCTGCTCGACGACGGGTCGGCAAAGGCACCGCCCGGCAAGAAGATGCTCAATCCGGTCGCTGGCGGCTCGGTGCGGCTCTCTCTCCTCCCGGAGGATGGCCATTTGGGCATCGCCGAGGGAATCGAGACTGCGCTCTCGGCCCGACGCATCTTCGATCTTCCGACATGGGCCGCGCTGTCTGCGGACGGGCTGCGCCGCTGGCAATGGCCGCAAGGGGTCCAGAGGGTCACGATCTTCGCCGATGCGGGCGATGCCGGCCGCCAGGCCGCCGCCGCGTTGGCCGCGCGGCTCACGATCGCCAGCATTCCTAGCCGCGTGCTCGAGCCCTTGCATGGCGATGACTTCAACGACGACCTTGGCAAAGGCGCCAAAGCAGCAAGCTATTTCGCAGAAGATCATTCCTCGGCGATGATGGTGCTCGCAACGCCGACGACATGCGCAGGGTTCGAAACCGCCGCAAGGGGGCTGGGCAATCCGCCGGACGTATCTGCCTTGGGAACGCTCCTGGGCCAGTTGGTCACGGCACGTATGGATCCACTGCCCGAGCGCCAGGTCCTGGCCGCCATCAAGACCGCCACAGGTATCAGCGTCTCCATCCTCGACAAGCAGATTGGCGAGCTGCGCCGCCGGCTCAACAGCACTGGCAACATCCATCATCGGGCGAGCCGCCCGAGTTGGGCAAACCAACTGCGCCTCGATCTGGCCGGCACGCCGGAGCGCAACGAAGCCAACGTCATCACGGCACTCTCCTGCGACGAGGCATTCGCAGGCACCCTGGTATTCAACGAGTTCCGGCAGGAGATCATGGTCGCCCGTAAACTGCCTTGGGACGACCAGCTTGTCCCGCTGCCGCGGCCCTGGACCGACGCTGACGACGTCCGCTGTGCCGAGTGGCTGCAGCGGCGAGAGATCAATGTCCCTCCGATCGTCGTCAGCCGCAGCGTTACCGCCGTGGCGAGGGATATCCGCATCCACCCGGTCCGCGATTACTTGAACGGTCTTGCCTGGGATGGCGTACAGCGCCTCGAGTCCTGGGCCCAAACGTACCTCGGCGCTGCCGACACGCCGCTCAATCGCGCATTCGGTTCGATGTGGGCGATCTCGGCAGTTGCCCGCATCATGCAGCCCGGTGCGAAGGCTGACCACATGCTCATCCTGGAGGGTCCTCAAGGCGCACGGAAGTCCACGGCGCTGAAGGTCCTCGCCGGCGCGGACTGGTTCACCGACGAACTTGCCGAAATCGGCAGCAAGGATGCAGCGCAGCAGATGCGCGGCGTCTGGATCATCGAGATCGCCGAGCTCGATGCCATCGGCCGTGCCGAAGTCTCGCGCATCAAGGCCTTCCTGTCGCGAACGGTCGACCGCTACCGGCCGCCCTACGAACGCTATGTCATCGACGTGCCGCGCCAGTGCGTGTTCGCGGGCAGCGTGAACCCGGACACTTATCTGCGCGACGAGACCGGCAATCGGAGGTTCTGGCCCGTGCGCTGCGGGCGGATTGACCTCGACGCGCTGCGTCGCGACCGCGATCAGCTGTGGGCCGAAGCAGTCGTGCGCTACCGCGAGGACGCCATCTGGTGGCTGCATGACCCGGCGCTGATTGCCATGGCCGAAGCGGCACAGGCCACCCGTCTGCAGTCGGATGCCTGGGACGACCTGATCGAGCATTGGCTCGCCTTCGAGCGGCGGCGCGTCAACCGTGGGTACGGTGGCTATGACGATTGGCAGGACGAGGAAGTGGAGCGCGCAGCGCTACTCACTGATGTGTCCGTCGGTGAAATCCTCGAGCAGGCAATCGGCGTCGAGCCTGGCCGCTGGACGAAAGGCGATCAGATGCGCGTGGGTGCGTATCTCAAGGCGGCAAAATGGGAGCGCTACCAGCGCCAAAAGGACGGTTCCCGCGAGTGGCGTTACCGCCGCGCCTGATGCGCTGACGCCGGATCAACCGGTTGCTAGGCAGGCCGGATCGCTTCATGGCCTGATGAAGTCCTTGTTGAAGGACACAGTGCTTCGCGATTGAGGCTCAAATCGCCTGCCCTGCACGCTCGACGTTCCAAATCGTAGCTACGCTGCCTCGTGCCCAGCACGATCCGTCTCACGGTCGATCGTTCCGGTGC
>JAHCKB010000452.1 GCA_026125985.1 Bradyrhizobium sp. | reverse complement strand
GAGATGGCCGAGAAGCAGGTCAACATTGTTTTCCGCGAGAAGGCCTGCAACGCCAGTCCGGCGGGCCAGGCGGCTTTCGACAAGCTCGTCACCGCGCTGCGCAGCGCCGCCGGCTTCGACACGTCGGTGCAGTCCGCGGTGCTGTCGAGCCCGATCCCGAATGCGCTGGCGCTGCCCGGCGGCAAGATCGTCGTGTTCGACAGTTTGATCGCCAAGGCCAGGAATCCCGACGAGATCGCCGGCGTGATCGCCCACGAGCTCGGCCATCTCAGGCACCGCGACAACATGCGCAGCCTGATCTACAACGGCGGCACCTCCTTCCTGATCGGCCTCTTGTTCGGCGACATCACCGGCTCGAGCGCGGTGATTTTTGCCTCGCGCACGCTCGTCACCTCGTCCTACTCGCGCGAAGCAGAGACTGCCGCCGATACCTTTTCCATCGAGATCATGAAGAAGCTCGGTCGCCCGCCCAAGGCGATGGGCGAACTGATGCTGCGCGTGACCGGCAAGGAAGGCGGCAAGGGCCTGACCATCATCTCGACGCATCCCCTGAGCGAGGACCGGCTGGCGCGCATGAGCCGCGAAGACCAGACCCCGAAGGGCCCGCCGCTTCTGACCGATGCGGAGTGGCAGGCGCTGAAGGGCATCTGCGCCAATGGCAAGGTGTAGTGTTCTGGCGAACTCCAGCCGGATGATACCGTGTCCTTGAGAAGTTCGGCTTCGTACGCGAAGGAACAATCCTGTCTCGTCTCGCGGCGAACGGGTCGCGGTATACCGCTCGCACAGCGTGAGACAGTTCGCCACGGGTTCCGCAGGCTGATTCCAGCGGCTCGGCCGGAACCGTATCGACATGGCGTTCGTTCGACTCGGCAGGGGCTCATATCCCAGGGGGCTCACATCCGGAAAGGGCAGCCCATGAGACTGAATGAAACCCAGCTTCACCAGACGTTGAGACAGATCGATGCGGAGGTTCTTCCCGACAATCATCCAGCGAATGCGCAGTTGACCGACCTGTTTGGAGATCACACGTTCTTTCTGGACCAGGGCGGGCTCAAGGTGCTGGAGCCGGCCGAGGCATCGGAGAGCGACGTCAGGACCAGCCGGGTGGTCAGCCTCGCCGACTGGTCGGATGCGACGCTTACCAGCTTGAAGCCGCATGCTCCCGAGCCGACTGGGAAGGTCGTCACCTTCGAGCAGGTCACGCACTGAGCGGTCTATAAGGACCGGTCAGCATAATCCGCCGCCGGCGCCACGGCGGCGGATTATGCGTTATTGGGCCGAAACTCCGGGTAAGTGTGTTGCCCTTGCGGCTCGCCGGGCGACTAAAGCGAGATGGGATTTGACTGAATCGGTCCTCCGGCAAACTCGGTTCACCTCTCCCTTCGGGAGAGGTGACTTCCGATGCCGATCCAATCGATCCCAGTCTCATCATGCTCCAGGTTCGGTTTGCCGAACCACGGGCGCATCGCTACTTCTTCACCTGTGCCGGATAGTGCCGTTGCAGCACGGCGACGGGCTGCGCGTAGGCTTCCTGCAGATCCACGCTCCAGTATTTCAGCTCGTCGAGCGGAATGTGCACGTCGGTGATGGCGCAGCGGACATAGGTTCCGGGCGAGATCACGCGGAAATCGCCGTCGAGATATTGCACCTGCGCTTCGCCGCTGCCCGATGGACCGAACTTGTTCAGCAAGATTGCATGCTCCGATTTCCCGGACGACTCGAGGCGCCCGGCGATGCATTTTCGAATTGCGCTCTATCATAAATAAGTTGGAGTGTCCGCCCCCGCAAACCCACCGATTTGTGATCGTTTCGGGGCAGCCGCGCATGCTAACCTTTTGGCTATGGTTCGCTGTCGCCGCGCGCCAATTCAATCCCGGCGCCCCCTCATCTCATGATGCGTCTTCCGTCAACAGCCCTGATCCTGGCGCTCTCCGCGGCTGCCTGCACGGCGCATGCCGCACCGGCGCCGCAGCAGGTCGAGATCTCCTCGGGCAAGCTCGATCTGCATGCGCAGCTCTACAAGCCGAGCGGCTCCGGACCGTTTCCGGTCGTGATCGCGCTGCATGCCTGCGGGGGCCTGGGCGGGGACGGCGAGGCCGTTGCGCCGCGCTATCGCGACTGGTCGGAGCGGTTGCTGAAGGCCGGTTACGCCGTGCTATGGCCAGACAGTTTCGGCTCGCGCGAAGTCGGTCCGCAATGCCGTCCAAAGGAGCGCAAGGTGCGGGCGCGGCGCGAGCGCGTGGCGGATATCGCGGCCTCGCACAAATGGCTGGCCGCGCAGGGCTGGGTGGCGCACGACCGCGTCAGCCTGATCGGTTGGGCGCATGGCGCGAGCGCCGTGCTGTGGGCGGTGCGTCCGCAGCTCGCTTTGCGCGGCATGGAGTCCGATTATCGTTCCGCGATTGCCTTCTATCCGGAATGCCGGATCTCCTCGCGCACCGGCTGGAGCGCGCGGGTGCCGACGCTGCTGCTGATCGGGGCCAGGGACGACATCGCATCGCCGACGCAGTGCCGGCAGATGGTGGATGGCGCCCATGGCCGCAGCGCGCTGGCGCGGATCGTCGTGTATCCGGGCGCAGCGCATGATTTCGACCGCGCCAGCCTGCCGCTGCATGCGCTCGACGGCAAGAATCCAGCCGCGCCCGAGCACGGTCACATCGGCACCGATGCGGACGCCCGCGCCGACGCGCAGAAGCGCGTCGCGGAGTGGCTGGCGCGGTAAAGGAATTTTCCGGCGTCATGGCCGGGCTTGTCCCGGCCATCCACGTCTTGGCGACGCAGTGAAAAAGTCGTGGATGCCCGGGACAGGCCCGGGCATGACGAAGTATTGCA
>JAHCKB010000451.1 GCA_026125985.1 Bradyrhizobium sp. | reverse complement strand
GTGCAATAATCCAATGGATCGTCTGGACGCCATGCAGGCCTTTGTCACCGTGGCCGACCTTCGGGGTTTCGCACCTGCCGCGCGGAAACTCCGTCTGTCGCCATCGGCGATGACGCGGCTGGTCGCCGCGTTGGAGGAGCGCCTCGGCGCGCGATTGCTGCAGCGGACCACGCGCTCGGTGACCCTGACGGACGCTGGCGCTCGCTATCTCGAACGCGCGCGGCGCATCCTGGCCGATGTCGAGGAGGCCGAACTTGCCGCCGAGGGTGAGCGCACCCGGCCGAGCGGAAAGCTGGTCGTCTCCGCGCCGGTGGGCTTCGGCCGGCTGCATGTCGGTCCGCTGATGGCCGCCTATCTGCAGCGCCATGGCGATGTGTCGGCTGAACTGCGGCTGGAGGATCGCATCGTCAACCTGGTCGAGGATGGCATCGATGTCGCTGTCCGCATCGGCCTTCTCGCCGATTCCTCGCTGGTGGCGCGGCAAGTCGGGTCGATGCGCCGCATCGTCGTGGCTTCGCCCGCGTATTTGAAGCGACATGGCGAGCCGCGGCGTCCCGCCGAGATTGCCGGCCACCAGACCATCCAGTTCGGGGGCGCCGCAGCCATCGGAGAATGGCGCTTTGGCGCGGGAGAAAACGAGGTTCGCCTGAACATCGCACCGCGCTTCCTATGCAATGTCGCCGATGCCGCGATCCAGTATGCCGAGCGGGGCGGCGGGCTGACGCGGGTGCTGGCCTATCAGGCGGGCGATGCGCTCAGGCGCGGCACGCTCAAGATCGTGCTGGAAGAATTCGAGCAGCCGCCGTTACCGATCCACATCGTGTACCCGACCTCGCGGCTGCTGTCGGCGAAGGTCCGCGCCTTCATCGATCTCATCACGGAGACAGCGGACTGGCGTTTCGGCTAGGCGATGGGCTCCTTCTTCGGCGTCACGCGGAAGGTGGCGTTGGCGCGGGCGATCACGACATCGTCGGCCTTGATGAGGCCCTGCGCGAAGCAGATCGTGCTGCCGGTCCTGATGACTTCGGTCTCGATGGCGAGCCACTGGCCGATTTTTGCGGTGCCGATGAAATCGACAGCAAGCCCGATCGTCACCAGCGAGAAGTTCCACCCCATCGCCTGCGCGCAGCTATAGCCCATCGCATTGTCGGAGAGTGCGGCGATCAGGCCGCCATGGATCAGCCCGCGCGAATTGGTGTGGGGCTTCGCCAGTCGCAGCCCCATATGCACGGCCTTTTCGGTGTGTCTGGAATAGAGCGGCTCCCAGGGATCGGTGAGCGGGCTCTTGCGGAAGTGGGGCTCGAAGCCTGCGGGAATGTCGGTTACGGTCATGTGCAGCTCGCTTGCGTGTTGCGAGCGATCTAGCGCCGGCCTTGTGAGAATGCACCGCCTACAAAGTTTTAAACGAGAATTGGTTGGGCGTTTGAAACGGGATCATGCGGGGCAATCCGCGTCGATCATCGTCTCGACGCTATCCCGAACCGACGGCTGTGTTGCCCGGATTTCGTCGGTTGCATTGATGATTATAGTATATAACAATCGAGGCCGCGTAAGTTCGTGAAAGCGACTTCGCTGCGGGGCAAGAAAGTCGCGAGGCCATTGGCCTAAGGTCGCAAACTCGCCGTGCGTCTCGCGCGTGTTCCGTCTTGCGCGGCAGCGTGAACTAGATAACATGTTAATTAATGAGCCGGAGCCAAGCCGGCCTTTGTTAGAGGGAGGACGTCGATGAAGATGAGGATGACCTGTCTGGCGCTGCTGTTTGCCGCCGGCGTGACGCCCGCGTTGGCGCAGGAAAAGAACTTCGAACTGAAGCTCTCGCACTGGGTGCCCGCCTCGCATCCGCTGCAGAAATCGCTGGAAGACTGGGCGGCGGCCGTCGAGAAGGATTCCGGCGGCACCATCAAATCGAAGGTGTTTCCGGCCCAGCAGCTCGGCAAGGCCTTCGACCACTACGACATGGCGCGCGACGGCATTGCCGACGTCACCTACATCAATCCCGGCTACCAGCCCGGCCGCTTCCCCGTCATCGCCGCCGGCGAGCTGCCCTTCCTGATGTCGGACGCCAAGGGCGGCTCGATGGCGCTCGACGAATGGTACCGCAAATATGCGGCCAAGGAGATGAAGGACGTCAAGTTCTGCCTCGCCTTCATTCACTCCCCGTCGTCGTTCCACTCCCGCACCAAGAAGATCGTCGTGCCCGACGACATCAAGGGCATGAAGATCCGCCCGGCCCACGCGACCATGGCCAATTTCGTCACGTCGCTTGGCGGCACCAACGTGCAGTCCTCGGCGCCGGAAGTTCGCGATATCATCGAGCGCGGCGTCGCCGATGCCGTCACCTTCCCCTGGGGGTCGCTCGTGCTGTTCGGCATCGACAAGGTGACGAAGTACGACATGGAGGCGCCGCTCTATGTCACGACCTTCGCCTTCGTGATGAACAAGGCCAAGTACGACCAGATGTCCGATCGCCAGAAGAAGGCGATCGACAACAACTGCAGCACCGAGGCCGCCGGCAAGGTCGGTGAGCCCTGGGGCAAGTTCGAGGACGCCGGCCTCGCCAAGGTCAAGGCGGAGTCCAACCACGAGGTCTACAAGCTCACGCCCGAGCAGACCGCGCTGTGGAAGAAAGCTTCTGAGCCGCTGGTCAAGACCTGGGGCGAAGCCGTCAAGAAGGGCGGGGTCGATCCCGATGCGGCGATGTCCGACCTGCGCGCCACGCTGAAGAAGTACAAGGCGCTGGCGGACTGACCTGATCCTGCAATCGTGGCGCGGCGGAGCCTCCGCCGCGCCTTTTCCTTATCTGGGCACCCCAGCGGAGCGGGCCAGTATCGCGCCT
>JAHCKB010000450.1 GCA_026125985.1 Bradyrhizobium sp. | reverse complement strand
GACGCTCTGATCACGAGCATCATCGACGGTGTCAGCGCGGATTGTGCTCGAGAGGCGAGGCTCGCAAGGGCTGATGCCGCCGACCCGACGTTCGGTCGCGAGACATTGCTCGCTACTTGGCGGTACAGCGACAGTAAACGATTGCCCAATCCGCTACTTCTGCCCTGGAGGACGCCGATCATTTCGGTTTCTAGCGTGATCGTTGGTACCGATAGCCTCGACCCCGACTGCTTCCGCATCCTTGCTGGCGGTATGATCGAGCGTGTGGGCGACGCCTGCGCTTGGCCGCGAGCCGATACCGCCGTTGAGTTCGTCGCTGGTTGGGATTTGCCGACCGGTGTGCCTGCTGGCCTCGAGATGCGGGTGATTGATCAGGTCAAGATGCAGTTTCTTCAGACTGATCGCGATCTGTCGCTTCGCTCGGAGAGCACCGATGGTCTCGGATCGGCCACTTATGCCGTGATCGGAGGCGATAGCATCGGTAGGAGTGGGCTCCTCAAATCCCTTGAAGCGGCACTCGCGCCGTATACGGCCTGGACGGTGTAGCGATGAGCCTCGTCGCCAATGCGTCCGGGATGATAGCGCGAAAGGGTGCGACGATGACACTCAACCGCGCGGGCGAGACGTCGATCACGCTCAAGGGCAAGCGAATCGGCGGCGGTATCGACCAGCTCGGAAACGCGGATCAGCAGAGTTTTACGGTCAAGATTGGCACTGTCGAACTCGCCGCCTCGGATTGGACACCGAAGGTGCCGAGCGCCGGCGGCGATGGAGCTGGAGACACGATCACCATCGACGGCCGGGTACGTGCCATTCTCGATGTCAGGCCAATCCACGATGGCGAGACCGTGGGGCTCTACGAGCTCCAGGTCGCGGGTTGATGGCCAACACTCTGCGTATCGACGGAGGCAGCTTCGCTGACCTGGCACTTGGCATTGGAAAATGGGTGCAACAAGCGACAGTGCAGATCGCGACGGAAGAGCGTGCACGAGCGAGCCTCGAGAAGGGCGCGGTGGTGGTGGTCACCGATGGCGTCCGTGGCAAGGCCGTTGAAAACGTCAAACCGTTCGGCAAGGTGGTTTTCGTTGCCCAGCCGAACATCACCGAAGCGGTGCTGTGGACCCTTGCGAAGCTGATTGAAAGAAGCCCGATCGGTCCCGCGGAGGGCGGCCATTACAAGGATGATCACATCGTCATGATCAACGGCAAGGCGGTCACCGGCAATCTTCGTGTTGCTCTTGCCGACATCGGTCCGGGCGATCGCATCCAGATCGTCAATCCGAGGATCTACGCCCGGAAGCTCGAGGGCGCTACGGCGAATGCTCGGACCCAGCGCGCCCGGCGCAGGGGAATCTCTCGTCAGGCACCAAGCGGCATCTATCGTGCGGTGCAGAGGTTGGTCGTCCAGCGGTACTCGAAGTCACTGTTCGTCGACTTCAAGTACGTGAAACTGAACACCGGCGTGAAAGTCTGGGGCGCCGTCGGCGGCGGTCGCGTCAGGATCAACGGCAAGTGGGTGGCGCGTAACCCGCGCGGCCGCGCGCAACGAGACCAGGTCTACCCGGCGCTGCAGCTGTTCATAAAGCCCGACGAGACGACGGAATAGGTTCGATCGTGCCTGGCGATTCTTTTCGTGACGCCATCCGTGGCGCGCTCGATGCCGTTCTGCTGGCCAACCCTGCCATCACCTGGCCGCACAAGGACACGCTCAACACTGGCGTGAAGCCCGACGCCAGCACGGGATATTTCGAGCTGGAGTTCATCGGCGGCGACGAGAACCAGTACACGTTCGGCGCACCTGGCTTCAACGATTGGCAAGAGGTTGGCCAGATCACGGTGCGCGCCGTGCTGCGGCAGAACGCCGGCAAGACCGAACGCGACAAGGCGGAGACCTACCTGGAAACCATCCGCGCCGCTTTCCGCGGTCGCCGCATCCCCATCGGCTCACGTGCCATCAGGATCGTTCGCACGGGCGCCATGGGGAGCGGCCAGGACGAAGCCGGCATGTGGATGGAGAGCATCGGGCTCGAGTACCAGCGCTTCAACGTTGGCTAGCCCGACCCTCACCACTCAGCAACATCAGCCGCCTTCGGGCGGCTTTTTCGTGTCTCCGGAGAAGAGCCGCATTCATGGACAGCGCCAACAAGCAGACCGCCGTCGTGGCCGAAGTCACGCCCGGTACGACGCCGGCATCGCCTGGCTTCAAGCTGCTTCGGGATTCTTCCGTAACGGGTAGCCCACAGCGGGGCGCCCAGCGGTCGCCGGAGCGACGGCCAGACCGGATGGCGGCCAACATGGTCAGCGGCCTGGCGTCCTATCCGAAGTCGATCAACATGCCGCTGGTCCGCGATGCCGGCTCCGACATCCTGCTCGAATCGCTGCTGTGTGGCGGCTGGTCGACCAATGTCCTGAAGAATGCCTCGATCAAGAAGCCCTTTACCCTCGAGGAAAAGTACGAGGGTGGCTCCACCGATCCCTATCGGCGGCTTGCCGGCTGCCTGTGCGATAGCCTCAGGCTTTCTATCCCTCTCGCGGGCGGCGGCGATCCCGGCACGCTGACCTTCGCCATCAAGGCCCTCCTCGAATCGACCGCGACGGCCGCCTTGGCCTCGTCGACCTATGCCGCGCCGACGCCCGGCGACGACCCAGTGTCGTCGAACGACATCACCGTGAACGATCTGTTCGGCATCACCACCCCGAAGGTCATGAACCTCGACATGACGATCTCGAATGCGATGCGGGAGAAGTATGCTTTCGGCTCGCCGAACCCCTTCGATCTCGGCCTGGGCGCCTTCGATGTCACGGGGCAGGTGCAGCTCTACTTCACGCAGCTCACCG
>JAHCKB010000045.1 GCA_026125985.1 Bradyrhizobium sp. | reverse complement strand
GCTTCTCCTTGGTCCCGATCGCGGCCAGCGCGCCGGTAATGGAGATGTAGTTGATGTCGTGGCCGGCCGCATTGGCGAGCGGGCCTTCCTGGCCCCAGCCGGTCATGCGGCCGTAAACCAGTTTCGGGTTGCGCGCGAGAACGACGTCGGGTCCGAGTCCGAGCCGCTCCATTACGCCGGGCCGAAAGCCCTCGATCAGCGCATCGGCGCCCGCGAGCAGATCGAGCACCTGCGCGACCGCGGCCTTGTCCTTGAGGTCGAGCTCCACCACCTTGCGGCCGCGGCCGGCGACCGATTTCATGTTCTTGCCGGCGCCGACGCGGTCGAGCGTCACTACTTCGGCGCCCATGTCCGCCAGCATCATGCAGGCAAAGGGGCCGGGACCGATTCCTGCGAATTCGACGATACGGAAACCGGCGAGCGGGCCGGACGCCTTGGTGGCGGCTTGGGAAGCGGGTTTATCGAGCACGGTGTTTCCTCGGGTGAATTTTAATTAGTCGATTAGCTAATCTGTCGCGCCTTGGCCGTCCAGTAGCAAGCAAATCTTGGCCGAAAAGCAGTGCGGCGCGCATCGCTGCGCGCCGCATGCATGGCTCAGGAAGGGATGGATCAACCGGCGGCAGCGACCGCACGCTGCGCCATCACCTTGATCAGATTGGCGCGGTAACCGGATGAGCCGTGGATGTCGTTCAGCAGCCCGTCCGCCGAGACCTTCACGCCATCGATTGCGCCGGCGGACCAGTTCGCCTTCAGTGCTGCCTCGATGGCGGGAACCCGCATCACGCCGTTCTGCGATGCGCCGGTGGCGGCAACGCGGACATCGCCGCCCGCCGTCTTCGCCACGAACACGCCGGTCAGCGCAAAGCGCGATGCGGGATGCGGGAACTTGCCGTAGCCCGCCTTCGCCGCGACCGGGAACGAGACCGCGGTGATGATCTCGCCGTCCTGCAGCGCGGTCGTGAACAGGCCCTTGAAGAACTCGTCCGCGGATATCGTGCGTTTGTTGGTCTTCACGGTCGCGCCAAGCGCCAGCACCGCGGCGGGATAGTCCGCCGCCGGATCGTTATTGGCCAGCGAGCCGCCGATGGTGCCGCGATGGCGCACATGGGGATCGCCGATGTGCGCGGCGAGATAGGCGAGAGCAGGAATTGCTTTCTTGACGGCGTCACTGGTCGATACATCGTAATGCGTCGTCGCAGCCTTGATCTCGACGCCGTTGCCGGTTGCCTCGACGCCGATCAGCTCTTTGAGTTTGCCGAGATCGATGACGTCGGAAGGCGAAGCCAGCCGCTGCTTCATCACGGGGATCAGCGTGTGACCGCCGGCCAGGTATTTCGCTTCCTTGCCCTTGCCGAACAGGCTGGCTGCCTCGGCGACCGAGGAGGGGCGGTGATAGGTGGTCTCGTACATGATGCTTCCTCCTCAACCGTGAATCGCGCGCCAGACGCGATCGGGCGATGCCGGCATTTCCAGCTTGTTGTTGCCGATAGCGTCGGTGATGGCGTTGATGACGGCGGCCGAGGCGCCGATCGCGCCGGCCTCGCCGCAGCCCTTGACGCCAAGCGGATTGCTCGGACAGAGCGTCATGGTGTGCTGTATCTTGAACGACGGCAGATCGTCGGCGCGCGGCATGGTGTAGTCCATGAATGACGCGGTCACGGGCTGGCCGTTCTCGTTGTAGACGGCGTGCTCCAGCAGCGCCTGGCCGATGCCCTGGGCGAGGCCGCCATGGACCTGGCCTTCCACCACCATCGGGTTGATCAGGCGGCCGAAGTCGTCGGCAGCGACGAAATTGACGAACGAGGTCTTGCCGGTGGCGGCATCGACCTCGACCTCGCAGATATAGGCGCCGGCCGGGAAGGTGAAGTTGGTCGGGTCGTAGAAGGCGGTTTCCTTCAGGCCCGGCTCCATGCCTTCGGGCAGATTGTGCGCTGTGTAGGCTGCGAGTGCGACCATCGGCAGCGCGATCGACTTGTCGGTGCCGGTCACCTTGAACTCGCCGTTCTCGATGACGATGTCGTTCTCGCTGGCTTCCAGCGCGTGCGCTGCGATCTTCTTGGCCTTGGCTTCGACCTTCTCCATCGCCTTGACGATGGCGGCACCGCCGACCGCAATCGAGCGTGAGCCGTAGGTGCCCATGCCGAACTGTACCTTGTCGGTGTCGCCATGCACGATCGACACTTGGCTGATGGGAACGCCGAGGCGTTCGGCGATCAGCTGGGCGAACGTCGTCTCATGGCTCTGGCCATGGCTGTGCGAACCGGTGAGTACCTCAATGGTGCCGACCGGATTGACCCGGATCTCCGCCGATTCCCACAGGCCGACGCCGGCGCCGAGGCTGCCCACCGCCTTAGAGGGCGCGATGCCGCAGGCTTCGATGTAGCAGGACACACCGATGCCGCGCAGCTTGCCTTCCGCCTTGGCCTTCGCCTTGCGTGCGGGGAAGCCGGCATAGTCGATCGCCTTCATCGCGGCATCAATCGAGGCGTGGAAGTCGCCGGCGTCATAAGTCATGATCACCGGCGTCTGATACGGGAAGCTGGTGATGAAGTTCTTCTTGCGCAACTCCGCAGGATCGACCTTCAACTGCCGCGCGGCGGTCTCCATCATGCGCTCGAGCAGGTAGCTCGCCTCGGGGCGCCCGGCGCCGCGATAGGCGTCGACGGGCGTGGTGTTGGTGTACACGGCCATCACCTCGGCATAGATCGCGGGAATGACGTACTGACCCGAGAGCAGCGTGGCGTAGAGGTAGGTCGGCACCGAGGACGAGAACAGCGACATGTAGGCGCCGAAATTGGCGTGGGTCTTCACGCGCAGGCCCAGGATCTTGTTGTCCTTGTCAAACGCCATTTCGGCATGTGTGACGTGGTCGCGGCCATGCGCATCGGTGAGGAAGGCTTCGCTTCGGTCGCCGGTCCATTTTACGGGGCGGCCGACTTTCTTGGATGCCCACAGCGCCACCATCTCTTCCGGATAGATGTAGATTTTCGAGCCGAAGCCGCCGCCGACGTCGGGCGCGATCACCCGAAGCTTGTGCTCGGGCGCGACGTTGTAGAACGCCGAGAGCACGAGGCGGGCGACATGCGGATTCTGCGACGTCGTCCACAGCGTGAAATGTTCCTCGGCCGCGTCGTAATCGGCGATTGCCGCGCGCGGTTCCATCGCGTTCGGCACCAGGCGGTTGTTGGTGACGTCGAGCGACACAACGTTGGCAGCCTTGGCGAAGGCAGCCTTGACCGCGGCGTCGTCGCCGATGTGCCAGTCATAGATGATGTTGCCGGGCGCTTCCGGATGAAGTTGCGGCGCGCCGGGCTTCAGCGCGGCGCGGACGTCGGCGACCGCCGGCAGTTCCTCGTAATTGACGACCACGGCCTCTGCCGCATCGCGTGCCTGGTTCTTGGTCTCGGCAATCACGACCGCAACCGCCTGCCCGACAAAGCGCACCGTTTCCGGGGCCATGGCCGGCCAGGCGCCCATCTTCATCGGCGATCCGTCCTTGGAGGTGATGGCCCAGCCGCAGATCAGATTTCCGATCTTGTCGTCGACGATCTGCTGGCCGGTCAGCACTGCGACCACGCCCGGCATCTTCATCGCCGCGGAAGAGTCGATGCCCTTCACCTTGGCATGCGCGTGCGGGCTGCGGATGAAATGGGCATAGGTCATGCCAATCAGCTTGATGTCGTCGACGTAGCGGCCCTTGCCCGTGATGAACCGCTTGTCTTCCTTGCGCACGACACTTGCGCCAATACCTTCAACGCCCATGGTCTGATCCTCCCGACCGGAGATGTTTTGATGTCCCGCCGCATCGCATGCGGCGGATTGAACTCGGAAAATGCCAGAGCCGGTCTATTCGGCGGCCTGCGCGACCTTCATGCGGGAAGCCGCATCCAGCACCGCCTTGACGATGTTGTGGTATCCGGTGCAGCGGCAGATATTACCGTCCAGCTCCTGACGAACGGTCGCCTCGTCCACCTTGCCGCCATGGCGGTTCACGATGTCGATCGAAGACATGATCATGCCCGGGGTGCAAAAGCCGCACTGCAGGCCGTGATTGTCACGGAAGGCGGCCTGCATGGGATGCAGTTCCTCGCCCTTTGCGATGCCCTCGATTGTGGTGACGTTACTGCCGGCGGCCTGGGTGGCCAGCACCGTGCATGACTTCACCGCCCGCCCGTCGATATGGACGACACAGGCGCCGCACTGGCTGGTGTCGCATCCGACATGCGTGCCGGTCAGATTGAGATTTTCCCGCAAGAGTTGGACCAGAAGGGTCCGGTCCTCGACGTCGACCGAAACCGCCTTGCCGTTCACCGTCAGCTTGACTGTAGACACGCCTCACTCCTCCCGATGGTATTTTTTGATTGGTTCTAATTAGAGACAGCGCGAAAGGAACTTGCAACTAGGATTTTCGTCCGAGGACGCGGATGTGATCGGTAACGCATCAACGACGTCCGGATGGGCGCAGTTGAAGGGGTGGCCCGCGGGCGTTGCCGCCCCCACAACCCCAGGGAAGCCTGCCGGATTTACGCAGCCTTATCCATTTGGCCCTAGCTTGGCGCCACGATTGGGGACGCAAGTCCTTGGTCCGGCTGGGCTCGATCGGGGACGGGGACTAAATGAGGGGTTCAACGCGCGGCAGCCTACGGGCGATCAGGTTTCCGACCCTGCGCTTCCGCGGCAAGATTATGCTCGGTTTTGCCGTCACGCTGGCGATTTCCGCCGCCAGCATGGGCATTGCGTGGCTGGGTTTCGAGCGCGTGGCCGAGGGTGTTGCCGCCTACCGCAAGAGCGTTACCGGGGCCGATCTCGCCCGTAACATCGACCGGGAGTTGATCTCCTACCGGGCGCTCGTCCGCTATTATGTCGTCACAGGCAAGGAGGAGGACAGCAAGGCGGCCATCGCCGCCGAGGCCGGACTGAAGGATGCCATCGATTCGTCGATGCGCAGCACGACCGATCCGGCCCGGCTGGAGCGGATCACCCGGCTGGCGCGCGAATTCCACGCCTTCACCAAGATCTTTGCCGACATCCTGAAGACCAAGGAAGAGAGCGAATTCCTTGCCAAGAACGCGCTGACCCGCAGCGAAATGTCGCTGGAATACAAGCTCGACGATCTCGCCAGCACGGCAACCGACGTTGATCTGCCGGCGGTGACTTTCCAGGCCAAGACCATCACCACCCAGTTCCAGGCCATCAAGGTCTTCGCCAATAATTTCGTGGTCAGCGGTGATCCGTCGGCTGCAACCAGCACCACGAGCCGCCTCAGCTTCCTGGAAAACGGTTTCAAGAACATCCCGACGACGCATGAGAAGATCGAGCCGGTCGTCAAGGAAATGAACGCCCTGTTCAAGACCTATCGCGAGGCTTTCGTCAAACTGATCGGGAACAGGAAGAAGCTCACCGAGCTCACGGCCGAGATGAACGAGTCCGCCGAGGAAATCATGAAGGGTGCGGCGGCGATGAAGGCGGGGCTAGTCGCCGACCAGGCACGGTTCGAGCAGGAGTCGAATTCGACGATCGCCGACACCGAGCACATGATCCTGATGCTGGCAATCGGCGGCTTCCTGCTCGGTGCGGTGTGGGCCTTGATGCTGGCACGCGGCATCTCGCGGCCGATGACCGCCATGTGCAAGGCGATGCGCGAGCTTGCCGGCGGCAATTTCGACGTGGTGCTGCCGGGGCTCGGCCGCAGGGACGAGCTGGGCGAGATGGCCGGTGCGGTCGAGGAATTCAAGGTGCAGGCCGTGGCGCGGGCCGAGCGCGACGCTGCAACCCAGGAGGCGCAAAACAAGGCAAGCGCTGCCGCGCGCCGTCAGGAGCTGATCCGTTTTGCCGATGAATTCGAGACCGCGGTTGGCTCCATCGTCTCCAATGTCTCGGCTTCCGCCACGCAGCTCGAGGCTGCGGCCGGCACGCTGACGCGCACCGCCGAGACGACGCAGTCGTTGTCGAGCCAGGTTGCGGAATCCTCGGGGCAGGCATCGAGCGAGATGCATTCGGTGGCGGCAGCGACCGAAGAGCTTTCCGCTTCCGTCAGCGAAATCGGGCGGCGGGTGCGGGAGTCCAACGACATCGCGGTGGCCGCCGTGCGTCAGGCAGAAGAGACCGACACTCGCATCGGCAAGCTGTCGCGCGCAGCGCAGGAGATCGGCGATGTGGTCAAGCTGATCACCGCAATCGCCGAGCAGACCAATCTCCTTGCGCTCAACGCCACCATCGAGGCGGCGCGCGCGGGCGAAGCCGGCCGCGGCTTTGCGGTGGTGGCATCCGAAGTGAAATCTCTGGCGAGTCAGACGGCGAAAGCCACCGACGAGATTTCCAATCATATCGCGGGCATGCAGGGCGCGACGCAGGAGTCGGTCACCGCGATCAAGGAGATCGGCGGCACCATCGGCAAGATCTCCGAGATTGCCTCGACCATCGCGAGCGCCGTGGAGGAGCAGGGCTCGGCGACACAGGAGATCGCGCGTAGTGTCCAGAACGTCGCCCGCGGCACTCAGGCCGCTTCTGAAAACGTCATGCAGGTCAATCGCGGCGCCACCGAAACCGGTTCTGCCTCCGAAGAGGTGCTGAATTCCGCGCGGACGCTCTCGACCGAAAGCACGCGGCTGCGTGACGAGCTCGATCGCTTCATGGCGAACATCCGCGCGGCGTAGCAGCGTGGCGCTCTTACGCCGAGCCTAGTCTTTGCCGAACTGCCGCTTCGATTCCGTCTTGGCGCGCTCCAGCCGGGCGCGCTGCGGCTCCGGCAGATTCCTGCCGGCACGATTGATGTAGAACGTCAGCATCGACAGTGCCGAGCGATAGGCGCTGGACTTCCGGCGCGAACTGCGCTCTGCGGAGCGTTTCAGGGATGCGGCGATCTTCTTCGCGCTGGTTTGTTTGAACACGCCCGGTTCCAGGTTCAGCGCATCGCTTTCCTGCGCCACGCGCTGGGACCAGCGTTGCGGCGAAGTCTTGCGCGTTGCCGTACTGCGGCGTGCAGTCATCGCTTGCCCCAAGGGTAAACAGCATGAAAACTGGCACAAATCCCTTCGGTTCCAACGTCGCGTTGCGGGAACTTCGGGACTACAGAACCGTTATTTCTGTCCTATATATGTGTTTGGCAGCAAAGGTTCACGCCAAACAGAGGTGAGAGGTCTTGGGGCTGGGATCCCGAGGGGGCTTCTCATTGGTCAAAAATGAGTTTGCAGAGAACCGAGCGCTCTCCGGCGCAGCAGGATCGCGTCTCGGCGGTGCCGGTGGAGGATGATCCCGACATTGTCGAGACCGGCATCCCGGCGCGGCTCGACAGTCTCCGCTGGAGCGGTTTCCACACCCGCGTGGTGCTTGCGCTCGGCATTACCTGGATCCTCGACGGTCTCGAAGTCACGCTTGCCGGCGCGCTGTCGGGAGCGCTGAAGGAGAGTCCGGTACTGCGATTCTCCAATCTCGACGTCGGGCTTGCCAACAGCGCCTATCTCGCTGGCGCCGTGCTCGGCGCGCTGGGCTTCGGCTGGCTCACGGACCGCATCGGCCGCAGGAAGCTCTTCTTCGTGACGCTGGCGCTCTATCTCCTCGCTACCGCTGCAACCGCGTTGTCGTGGAATTTAACGAGCTATGCGCTGTTCAGATTTCTCACCGGTGCCGGCATCGGTGGCGAATATACCGCCATCAATTCAACCATACAGGAGCTGGTGCCGGCGCGCTATCGCGGCTGGACCGATCTCGTGATCAACGGCAGCTTCTGGATCGGAGCCGCGATGGGGGCGATAAGCGCGATCGTGCTGCTGGATCCGGCGTTCTTCGGCATCGATCTCGGCTGGCGGCTGGCCTATCTGACGGGAGCAGGCCTCGGCCTTGTCGTCTTCATCATGCGGATGTGGATCCCGGAAAGCCCGCGCTGGCTGATGATCCACGGCCGCCCTGCTGAAGCGCATGCGATCGTCGACGAGATCGAACGATCGGCGCTGGGACATTCGCAGGCCGGACACCCGTTTCCTAAGATACGGCTGAAGATGCGCCGTCACACGCCGCTGCGCGAGGCCGTGCATACGTTGTTCACCGCCTATCGCCAGCGCTCGGTGGTGGGTCTTGTGCTGATGGCGTCGCAGGCGTTTTTCTACAACGCCATCTTCTTCACCTTCGCACTGGTGCTGACCGATTTCTTCGGCATCCCTGCTAGCCATGTCGGCTGGTACATCCTGCCATTCGCCGCGGGCAATTTCCTCGGCCCGCTGCTGCTCGGACGCTTGTTCGACACCATGGGACGGCGCACAATGATCGCCTTCACGTACGGCGCGTCGGGCCTGCTCCTGGCGCTCTCGGGCTATCTGTTCTCGATCGGCGTGCTGAGCGCGCAGACGCAGACGATCGCCTGGATGGTGATCTTCTTCTTTGCCTCGCCGGCGGCGAGCGCGGCGTACCTGACGGTCAGTGAGACCTTTCCGCTGGAGGTCCGCGCACTCGCGATTGCGCTGTTCTATGCAGTTGGCACCGGAATTGGCGGTGTGCTGGGGCCGGCACTGTTCGGCGCCCTGATCGATACGGGATCGCGTGGAACGGTATTTGCTGGTTATCTGTTCGGCTCCGTCCTGATGATAGCAGCTGCGGCGGTCGCATGGCGCTATTGCATAGCAGCCGAGCGGCGCCCGCTGGAATCGGTTGCCAAGCCACTCGCTCTCGTGGAGTAGAACTTCATGGATCAAGAACTGACAGCAATGCCACCGCTCGAAAACATGAGGCCCGACGAGGAGCAGGCGCCGGAAACCGTGCCGGTGCCGCGTTCGCTCGTGCCGCATCTCACCGAGACGGCGGTGCTGCTCGACATCGACGGCACGCTGCTCGACATCATGCCGACGCCGCGCGAAGTGTGGGTCCCGCCTGGTCTCGCCAGCACGCTCAACAGTCTCTACCGCCGAACCGGCGGCGCGCTGGCGCTCGTCAGCGGCCGATCGCTCAACGATATCGATCTGATCTTTGCGCCGGACCAGTTCCCCGCCGTCGGCGGCCATGGTGCCGAAATGCGGCTCGCAGCCGACGGCGATGTGATGGCCGCGGCGCCGCCGCTGGACAAGGAGCTGAAGCGCCGGCTCGCTGCGATCGCAAGGCTCAGCCCTGGAATCCTGCTTGAGGACAAGGGCTATTCGTTGGCGCTGCATTACCGTCTGGCGCCGCATGCAGAGAAGGCAATCTATGAAGCCGTTTCGCTGATCCGCGCGGATCTGCCGGAAGCACCGATCGAGGTGCTGCCGGGCAAGCTGGTCTGCGAGATCAAGCATGCCGGATTCAGCAAGGCGAGCGGCGTGCGTGCGTTGATGGACCATCCGCCGTTCAAGGACCGCAAGCCGTTCTTCATCGGCGACGACGTCACCGACGAGACGGTATTTGCGATCATGCCCGATTTCGACGGCATCTCTTTCTCGGTCGGTCGCCGCGCCAAGGGCGTGGCAGGCCATTTCGATGCGCCGAGCGATGTGCGCGAGTTCCTCGCTCACCTGCTTGACGATGAAAGGGACGCATCGCTGCCATAAAGAATGCAGCGAGCGCCACATTGATAAACGGATTTCGCCCCGCATTCCCCGATTGCGATTATTTTGCGCATATTTTCGCGTGCCGTCTGAAATATCTTTTCGCGGCCAGGACCAGGTTCCCTGTAGCTCGCCAGAATTTGGTTTCATTTGGCAAACATCGTGATCCGGAACCATAAAGATGAATGGAAGTTAAACGTAAGGACTTCTTCCGAACGAAGGACTTCAACAGGAGGGGACCTGTGAACCTCGTCGTCGTTTCAAATCGTGTCGCGCGGGGCAAGGCCAATGAGCCCATGACTGGAGGCCTGGCTGCCGCGCTGCTGCCGGTCGTCGAAAATTCCGGCGCGATCTGGGTCGGTTCCTCGGGCAGCCTCTGCGAGGGGAACCGGGAGCCGTTTGCCGAAATGGAATCGCTCGGTAGCGGTGCGCTGGCGTTGCTAGATCTGCCGGCCGCGCATTATGGCGGCTACTACGAAGGCTTCGCCAATTCGGCGCTGTGGCCAGCGATGCATTCGCGCCCCGATCTGATCCGCGCCACGCGCGATGACTATGCGTCCTATCGCGAGGTCAACGCCTTCATGGCGCGGGCCTTGCTGCGCTTCCGCAAGCCGGACACCGCGTTCTGGGTGCAGGACTATCACTTCCTTGCGCTCGGCGAAGAATTGCGCGCGCTCGGCGTCGCGGCGCCGATCGGCTTCTTCCTGCACATTCCCTGGCCGGCGCGCCACGTGATAGGCGCCGTGCCGCATGCCCGTGAGCTTATCGAGGCGATGCTGGCCTATGATCTGATCGGCTTTCAGACCGCGGAAGATCTCGAGAACTTCCTCGGCTATGTGCAGCACGAATTCGATCTGCCAGTGCATGACGGCGTGATCCTGTCGCGTCGCGGCCGTACCCGCGCCGCCGTCTTCCCGATCGGGATCGATGTCGAGCTGTTTGCGCAGCATGCCGCGAAGTCCGTGTCGCATCCGGAAGTGTCGCGGTTGCGCCGCAGCCTCAACGGCGAGCGGCTCGCCATCGGCGTTGATCGCCTGGATTATTCCAAAGGCCTGATCAATCGCATCCGTGCTTTCGACAGGATGTGGAGCGAACGTCCCTCGCTGCTGCGCACGGCTTCGCTGCTGCAGATCGCAACGCCTTCGCGCGGCACGATCGAGGCCTACGGCAATCTGCAGAGCGAGGTCGCAAAGCTCGTCAGCGACGTCAACGGCCGGCATGGCGAGATCGACTGGACGCCGATCCGCTACCTCAACAAGGGGTACGGCCAGGCGGTGCTGGCCGGCCTCTACCGAACGGCTCAGGTCGGCGTGGTAACGCCGTTGCAGGACGGCATGAATCTCGTCGCCAAGGAATATGTGGCTGCGCAAAATCCCGCCGATCCCGGCGTGCTGGTGCTGTCGAAATTTGCCGGCGCCGCCAACGAACTCGACACGGCGTTGCTGGTGAATCCGAACGACATCGACGGCATGGCGCGGACCATCGCTACCGCGTTCGCCATGCCGCTCGCCGAGCGCCGCATGCGCTGGGAGGCCATGATGGCAACGTTGCGTCGCGGCACGATCCAGCAATGGTTCGCGAATTTCGTCGAAGAGCTGCAGGACACGCAAATCGACAAGAGCGCGATGCCCTCCCTGATGCCGGATACGCCGGCATTGTGGTCGCGGCATTCGGCGCCGGCTGGCGCGCGCATGCACTGATCAGTAGCAGTACGACACGCCGTCGAGCACGGTGCAGCGCGCCTTGTTCGGCGCGCTCGGATTGTCGAGCGGCACCTTGCCGCTGCCGCTCCCCACGAACACGCCCTTGCCGACCACCACCGACTGCTTGTTGCCGATGATCACGCTCGGATGCGGGGAGGCGAGATTGGCGCGGCTGCCGTCGGGCCATACGATCGCGTCGCCCGTGAAGATGCCGCGCCGCCCGTCATCGCAGGTGACGTCAGTACCCTGACGGGTGCAGTTCTGCGCCAGGGCCGGGGAGGCGGCCGCCGCGAACAGAAGTGAAAACACAAGCGCCCGCACGATCATTGCAATTGCCCCCAGGACTGATTTGGCGTCACTGTCGTTCAGTCGTCGGCCGTTTGCCCTGCAGGGTTCACGAGAGCTTGCGGGTCCGGTCCGCCGAACGGCCGAATTCCCTAAACATTACAATGAATTGGGGAAATTTTGGGCCGGATACCCGGCCTCCCTTGCAAAATGCCCCTTGCCCCGTCATGAGAGGGCCTCCGGAGAGATGGCCGAGTGGCTTAAGGCGCACGCTTGGAAAGCGTGTGTGCGGGAAACCGTACCGTGGGTTCGAATCCCACTCTCTCCGCCAGAGCGATGTTCCAGGGCGTTTCCACCAATCCCAATTTCCGACATAAAGCGCTGTAATAACAGCTTGGTACGGAGAGATTGGCGTTCCAGCCTGTTCCAGCCCGTGTCGTCAAATCTCACGCCCAAGTGTATGTAAGAGTGTATGTAGCCGAGGTCCTGTTTTATGGCTAGGGGATTCGGAAAACTGACCGCCAAGAAGGTCGAGCATCTTTCTCGGCGCGGCATGCACGCTGACGGGGGCGGGCTTTATCTGCAGGTCGCCGAGGGCGGCTCAAAGAGCTGGCTGTTTCGATACAAGCTCCGCGGCCGCACGCATTGGCATGGCCTGGGTTCGCTGCGCGACGTGAGCCTCGAAGAGGCGCGCGAGAAGGCGACCGACGCGCGCAAGGTCCGCCGCAATGGCGGTGACCCCATCCAGGCGAAACGTGAAGCGGAAGCTGCCGCCCGCATCGAAGCGGCCAAGGCGATCACGTTCGGGGCGGCGGCCAAGCGGTTCATCAATGCCAATCGGGCCGGCTGGAAAAACGCCAAGCACGCCGACCAATGGCGGATGACGTTGCTCGGCATCGACCCGAAGGGCAAGCCGACCAGGAACGACTACTGCAAGACTATCCGTGACCTTCCTATCGGCGCGATCGATACGACGCTGGTCCTGCGGATCATCGAACCGATCTGGGCGAGCAAGACCGAAACGGCCAGCCGCATTCGCAGTCGGATCGAACAAGTGATCGATGCCGCCAAGGCGAAGGGCGAGTTTAAAGGGGAAAACCCGGCCCGCTGGAAGGGGCATCTCGATAACCTGCTCCCGGCGACGTCGAAGGTTCGCAAGGTCCGCAATCATCCAGCGCTGCCTTATCGCCAATTGTCCAACTTTATGCGCAAGCTCCGCGAGCGTCATGGTGCCGCTGCGGCAGCTCTTGAGTTTCAAATCTTGACGGCCGTCAGGCCCGGCAACGCCGTAGCCGCAAGATGGGACCAGATTGATCGGCAGACATCAGTCTGGACTATTCCGGCCTCACTCATGAAGAGCGATGCCGAACACAGAGTGCCTTTGAGCAAGACAGCGCTCGCCGTGCTTGATCGCATGGAAGTTGCGAGGGACGACAGCGAGTACATCTTTCCCAACAGCAAAGGCAGGCCTCTGAGTGATGCCTCGATGGCTGCGGTGATCGATAGAATGAATGAGCTGGAGCGGCGTTGGATTGATCCGAAACTCGACCGTGAAGTCGTGCCGCACGGCTTCCGGTCATCGTTCCGCGATTGGGCTGCAGAGCACGGCTATGACGATCCGGTCGCCGAAGCTGCGCTCGCGCACAAGGTCAGTGACGAAGTGGTCGCGGCCTATCGGCGCACGACGTTCCTCGATCTGCGCAAGCGGATGATGGACGACTGGGCCGACTATTGCGCCCGACCTTCCAGCGGCGATGACACAGTCGTGGCGTTCCGGGCGCAATCATGAAGGCGGAGAAGCAGGGCGGGAATAAAACGCGGCGAGCTGAAGGTCGTCTACGTTGGCCGCAGGCCGCGTGTGTCCCGCGCCGAGGCCGCCCGCCCCCGTTTTCTTTTCTCAACGCTTGAGATGTGAAAAGCCCGGGACGCTGGCGGTGTCACCGGGCTTTGGAGGGTCAGGACATTTCGAGCGGGAAGCTCGTTCGGTCTCCGACCGAGCGCATGCCAGTCCTCAAAGACGGGCTGGCGGACGGGGTCAAGGCCGCCAGCCGCCGCAGGCGGTGGCGCGCGCCGCGCCAGCCTTGAGGCCGGCCGATCGCCGGTCTAATTCGACACAATTGTCGGACGCCATGAGGCGGGATCTGCGATCCAGCGGTTGATGTCGGATTCATGCCAGCCGGTGCCGTTGACGCTGATTTTGATCTGCGGCGGGAACGTGCCCTCGGCGATCTTGCGGTAGATGGTAGACCGGGACAGCCCGGTCCTGGCGATGACAGTTTTCAAACGGATGATGCGGTCTGGTTCGTGCATGGACGCGCCGCCTCCCGCTGGCGATTTCTGACTGCTGCCGGACCCAGAAAGGACAGGCCGTTAGGGCGCGCAAGGGAGTTTTTGCCGTCGCCGTAGCTTGGCGTAGAGGCGGCAGAAAATAGGATGGATCAAATTCCGATGCTCCGGCCCCTGCCGATGTCGATGCCGTGGGTGAAGGCCAATTCCTGGCCGAGGCGACGGCCTGAATCGAATGCGATGCCGAGTTCCTGCTTGCGGTTGGCGAGGACGGATTCCAGTTGCGGATCGCGTTCGAGGCTCTTGGCCATGTCGCCCATCGCCGAGCGTGTGCTCTTGTAGCCGGACATGTCGCCCGCACCATACTGGTGCTGGCTGGTCTGATCGAGCTTCTGCCAGCGTTCCACGAAGCGGTCGGCGCGGCGGCTTGGATCGGTGCGGAGCTCGGTTTTGAGCTGGAGCGCGCGGATGGCGCGGTTGAGTTGGCCGCCAGCCGCCTCGCGGGCGAGTTCCGGGTTGTTCTTGTAGGCGGCTTCGGCATCGTACGAGCCATAGGGCCGCACCTCCTCGAAGACCTTGCGGGCCTCCTGCAATTCCTTCACCTGCTCCGGGCTGGCCTTGCCGCCCTGTTCCTGCATATCGAAGATCGCATTGACGGCTCGGGCATGACGGATGAGAGCCTTGGTGCGGGCCTTACGCAGCGCCGCTTCCGGGTCCTGCACCACCTTCCTTTCCGGCGCTTCCCGTTCCGGCCTCCGCGCGTCCGGGCGAGGCACAGCTTCAGCAGACGGCCGCAGGCCATCGAACATGCCGCGCAGCTTTTCCGGAACGACCTTGCGCACGATCTCGGCCACGCGCTCGCGGAAGGTGATCCCACGCCGCTCGGCATAGTCTTGGGCCGGATCAGCGCGTTCGTAGTCCGAAGCCATGTCCTTGGCCCGGTCGCGCGACAGGGTGCGGGCAAGCCGCCCCTCGCTGGCAAAATCGGCGTGGCCATAATGCAGGTCCACGCCGTCTCGATGCCGTGACAGGGCGACATAGCTGCTGTGGGCGTCCATGCCCGGCGTCGCCAGCACATGGGCGCGGTCTACCGTCATGCCCTGAGCCTTGTGGATGGTCGCGGCATAGCCATGGTCGATTCGGTTGTAGTCTTTGAGGTCAAAGTGAACGGACCGGCCATCGTCGGTCTGCACGGTCATGGACTGTGCGCTAACCTTTTCGATGGTCCCGAGCGTGCCGTTCTTCACGCCGAGCCCGCGCTCGTTTTGCAGGAACATGACGCGGTCTCCACGGGCGAAGCGGCGCTCGCCGCGCTCGACCATGAGCCGCACGTCCGCGCCCAGATCGCCCGCAGCCCGCATCCGCTCCCGCGCAGCCTCGTTGAGGGCGCGCACCTCGTCATTGGTGTGGGTGAGGATGATCCGGCTGCGCTCCGGGGCTGCCTGCCGCTCGCGGTCCCACCGATCGACCAGATCGCCGCGCGCCTGCTCGCGGGTTTTGGCCTCATGCACCATGCCGTGGGAGCGGTAAGCCCGAAGGGCATTGCTGGTTCTGCCATTGGCGAGATCCCGCGTGGCGTCGCGTTGCCAGTCCTCCCCCTGACGGCGCACCTCGCCGATTTCCGCGCCGCCGTGGCGCTCATGGATCGAGCGGAACGCAGCACCGGCCTCTATGGCCTGCAACTGGTTGATATCGCCGACCAGCACCACCTTTGCGCCAGCCTCGGCAGCATGGGACAGCACCCGCTCCAACTGGCGCGTGCCGACCATGCCCGCCTCGTCGATGACAAGCACATCGCGCGACGTGAGTAGGTCGCGGCCTTGTTCCCAGCCATGCTCCAGGCTGGCGATGGTGCGGGACGCAATGCCCGATCCGCTTTTGAGATTTTCCGCCGCGATGCCGGAAAGTGCTGCGCCCCGGACCTCATAGCCCGCCGCTTCCCAGGTCTCCTGCGCCACGCCCAGCATCGCGCTCTTGCCGGTCCCGGCATGGCCGACCACGATCGAGAGATCACGACCATCCGTGACATGCGCCAGCGCATCGACCTGCTCGCCGGACAGGGCGAGGCCGCGCGCCTCCGCGCGCGCCAAAGCGGCTTCGCGGGCCGCGCCACGCACCTCATGGCGTTCTCGTTCTGCCATGAGTCCGGCGGCGCGATGCAGACGCTGTTCTGCCTCGATCATGGCGCGCGTGGTGAAGCGATCTTCGCCGCTGATGTCCTTGCCGAGTTCGACCAGATCGGGCGCTCCGCGCATCGCGCCCATCACTTCGTTGAACTGGTCGATCCCATCGCTGTGTCTGTGCGCAAAGACAGCCATGTCGCGTCGCGTGAAGGTCGATTGCTGATGTGTGATTGCATCCAGCCCCAGGGAAGGATCAGCGACGATCCGCGCGCCATTGCCGCGGGCGATCTCCCGGTGCATTTCGGCGCGATCGGCCTCAGCTCCTTCGCCCTCGATACCACGACCCTCGATCCGTCTGGCAGGCGCACCGATCTGGCTTTGCGGCTCAAGCCCGATGCCCTGGGCCTCAAGACTCCGGTGGTCGATCCGTGCATCGATGTCGAGGTCGGCCAGCCGCTCGTTGGCAAGCTCGGCCCAGCTCCTCCGCCAGCGCTCCACCATCTCGGTGCGGTTCCAGTCGCGTACCTTCGGGCCAAAACCGCTCTCGTCCCCATTCACGCTGACTTGGCGCATGGTCAGCATGACATGGGCATGGGGTTTGGGCATGCCGTCCTCGGCCATGTCCCAATGCACATTGAGATCGGCGATCATGCCCCGATTTACGAATTCGCCACGAACGAAGTCGCGGGCGAGCTCGATTCCTTGAGCCTGGGTCATCTCGCGGGGGATGGCGAATTCGACCTCGCGGGCAAGCTGGGCATCCTTGCGGATTTCGAAGGCCTCGACATCGTTCCACAGCCGCTCGCGGTCGCGCCACGCCTCCGGTGCATTCTCCGGCAGCATCACCTCGGAATGGACGACGCCGCGCTTCGCGGAAAAGTCATGGTCGCGGCCCAGCCGCTCGTCACGCAGACGCGAGCCCGAGCGGTAGGCGGCCGATGCTACCGCGCTTGAGCCGGACTTGCGGCCAATGACCTTGACGTGAAGATGATAGATCGCCATCGCGACCGGATCATTGCCACGGCGAAGCGCACGTCGGCACGACGTATAAGCGCGCCCTCCCTCGAAAAATTCTCGGGCGGGACTACCCTGTCTCAGGCCGTCCCGGCAGCCTTACAGCATTCGGCAGGCTGCTCAACTATAACAGCTCCATCGACAGCTTACTCAGCCTACGGAGGATACCGTGCGCAAACCCAGGGACTTTGACGCAGAGTTGAAAGCGCTCGACGACAAGGCCAAAGAGCTAAAAACCCGCAAAGTGCGGCAGCTCGGCGAACTCGTCATCGCTACGGGCGCTGACACACTCACCGTCAATGAACTGGCGGGTGCGCTGATTGTGCTGGCCGAGACAAAAGAGGCCGGCAGGAGGGAGGCTTGGGCCAGGCGCGGGGGCGCGTTCTTTCAGGGACGGGCGCAGCGAACTGCACCGGCATCTAACCGCGACGCTCGCGGCGCTCCGCCACAATCGGTCGGCGCACAACCGCCATCAGGCGGCAAGGGCACGGCATGACATGCGCTCTCGGCAGGTCGAGCGCCGCAAGAGGACGCGGCATCTGGTCGAACTCGGCGGTCTCGTCGTCAAGGCCGGACTTGTCGAACTGACCGGCGACGACCGCGCCACCATTCTCGGCGCGCTGCTCTGGATCGCCGACAGGCTCAAAAGCGATCGGCACGACCAAGCTCGCGAGCTATGGGTCACAAAGGGAAAGCAAGCGTTCGAGGCGGACCCGGCGACACAGAAGAGGACCGATCGAAGTGTTCCAACAATTTGTCGTTGATGCACGACAATCGTATGTCAGCCGATCGACGACGTGCCGGTGCAGTGCTCGGTGTGCGATGGGAGCTGGAAACGAGGGCAACGAAATTCGCGGGTCCGCCAGTTCGCCTGCATCCGAAGGATGCCTTACTTCGCGCGCTCGAAGAAAGCCGTTATCACCCCGCCAGCCGAATGCGAGCACGTCGGTCATGTCTCTCCTGAGGTCGCGGCTGACGATGTCGCCGTCGTTGTCGAAGAAGGCGACGTCATCAAGGTTTGCGAGAGTTCCGTGCGC
>JAHCKB010000449.1 GCA_026125985.1 Bradyrhizobium sp. | reverse complement strand
GAGATCGCGCCGTTCGTCTGGCGCAAGCATCTCGATTTTGCGGCGCTCGCCGATGTTCACGACATGAAGCGGCAGATGCAGACATTCCGCGGCCAGAGCGAGATCGCGGTCGAGGGCCACAACGTCAAGGTCGGCCGCGGCGGCATCCGCGAGATCGAGTTCTTCGCCCAGACCCAGCAATTGATTGCGGGCGGTCGCCATCCGGAATTGCGGGTACGGCCGACACTGGCGGCGCTCGATGTGCTCGCCGGCAGCAACTGGATCACCTACGAAGCGCGCGACGAGCTTACGGCGGCTTATGAATTCCTGCGCCGTGTCGAGCATCGACTGCAGATGGTCGCCGACGAGCAGACCCATTCGCTGCCCGATGATCCGGAGGCGGTCGGACGCTTCGCCAACTTCTTCGGATACGCAAGCCGTGACGCCTTCGCAAGGGACCTGATCGGCCATCTCAACATCGTGCAGGGTCACTACAGTCGTTTGTTCGAGGGCGATCCGGCAGGTTCGGCCAAGCTGCCTGATGTCGACTACGCCGCCGGGCCCGAGGACCAGCGCCTGCTCGATCACCTGCTGGCGCTGGGGTTCAAGAAGCCGGCGATGGTGGCAACGACCGTGCAGCAATGGCTGACCGGCGACTACCGTGCGCTGCGGGTCGAGGCGACCCGCAGTGCCTTCGTCGAGTTCGTGCCGGGGCTGATCGACGGCCTCGCCCATGCCGAGGAGCCGGACAATGCCGTCACCGCGTTCGACAGCTTCCTGCAGGCGCTGCAGCGTGGCGGGAGACTGATCTCGCTGCTGAGCCAGAATCCGGATCTGGTGGCCCTGGTGGCGCTGATCCTGGGGGCTGCGCCCCGGCTTGGCGACATGCTGGCGCGGCAGCCGCAGATCATGGACGGCCTGATCGATCCGCGCTTCTTCGGCGCAATGCCGGACCGCAAGGAACTGTCGGAACGGCTGGCGACGACGCTGAAGGATGCCGACTCCTACGAGGACTTTCTCGATCGTTTGCGCCTGTTCGGCCAGGAGAGCCTGTTCCTGATCGGCACCCGCATACTCTCCGGCACGGTCTCGGCGCAGCAGGCGAGTACTGCTTTCGCCGACGTTGCCGAGGGCATCGTCCACACCGTACACGGCCTCGTCACCGACCAGTTCGCCGGCCAGTACGGCAAGATCAGGGACCAGGAGACCGCGATCATCGCCATGGGCCGGCTCGGTAGCCGCGAAATGACGGCATCCTCCGATCTCGATCTGATCCTGCTCTACGACTACGACCACGAGCAGCCGGACTCGAACGGTGAGCGCTCGCTGCACGGCGCGCAATACTTCGCGCGCTTCACCCAGCGGCTGATCAGCGCCTTCACCACCCGCACCAATTACGGCGTTCTGTACGAGATCGACATGCGGCTGCGTCCGTCGGGCCGGGCCGGGCCGCTGGCGTCGCGACTCGATTCCTTTGCCGACTATCAGGAGCGCGAGGCCTGGACCTGGGAGCACATGGCGCTGACCCGGGCGAGGGTGATCTCGGCTTCACCCGCTTTCCGCGCGAAGATCGAGGATGTCATCCGTGCCGTCCTGACCCGGCCGCGCGATCCTGCCGCGACCGCCGCCGACGTCGCCGATATGCGCCGCGCCATTGCCCAGGAAAAGGGTGAGGACGACGTCTGGGATCTCAAATATGCGGCCGGCGGTATTGTCGACATCGACTTCATCGCGCAATACCTGCAGCTCGCCCATGCTGCCGACAAGCCCGACATTCTCAATGTCGCCACAGCAGCGGTGCTGGACAACGCCGCGCGGCTCGGCGTGCTCGCCCAGTCGGATGCCGAGGTGCTGCGCGCTGCGGCGCGGCTCTATCACGACCTGACGCAGATCCTCCGGCTCTGCGTCAGCGACAGGTTCAACCCGGCCACGGCAGGTGAGGATTTGCTGCGGGTGATGGCGCGTGCAGGGGACACGCCGGATTTCTCCACGCTGGAGGCGCGGCTGCGCGAGACGCAGGCCGAGGTGCGGCGGGTATTTACGGCTGTTGTCGGCTGACGCGTGACTCCCAAAGGCGCGCAGAGATTGCGATGAGCTTCATCGTGCCTTGAGTGATCATCTGTGGATGGTCCCGTAGTGAAAGCCGCTTCAGGGAGGGGAGGTCACGGTCTCGCGCAATAGCCCGATGCCCTCCGCAAGCGCCGTCTGCATCAGCAGCGTGTCGACGCCATAGGCGATCATGCGAAAGCCCTTGGCACGAAAATCGCGCGCCCATTTCTGGTTGCCGGCGAGAAAGCCCGGCGTCTTGCCATGTTTCCTGCACGCCTCGACCAGCCTGTCGACAGCGGCGTGGAACCTGGGATTCTCGAAGTCGCCGGGGATGCCCATGAAGTTGGTCAGGTCGTAATGGCCGAGCCAGACCACGTCGACGCCGTCCACTGCCGCAATGGCATCGACGTTCTCGACGCCCCTCGCGGTCTCCACCAGTGCGATCGTCATCGTGCGCGCGTTGGCTTGCGCGATCTTGTCGGTCTCGGCGCCGCCGGAATAGTCGTCATATGCGGCCACGTTGAACGCGGCTCCACGGCGTCCCGCCGGCGGGTATCTGGTGCAGTCGACGATCGCCTTTGCCTGCTCAGGGGTTTCAACCATGGGCACCATGATGCCCATCGCTCCGATGTCGAGCGCTCGTGCAATGAAGTGATAATCGCCGGAGGGAACGCGGAGCAGGGGAACGAGATCGAGACCGCGGCAGCCTGCAAACTGGACCTTCATGGTCTCGAAGCCGACGCCGGAATGCTCCATGTCGTACAGGATGAACTCGGCGCCTGCTTCGCGGCAGATCGCCGGATAGCCGGGCG
>JAHCKB010000448.1 GCA_026125985.1 Bradyrhizobium sp. | reverse complement strand
ATCGACAAAATTTGCGCGGACTATCGCTACTTCTGCGAGAGCATGATCCTGGAAGCCGAACTGTTCTTCCGCCGCAATGGGCGTTACGAGCGCTCGAAATTCAGCGAGGCCGTTCGCGACGTCTACTCAAAGCCCGATGTCATGGAAAAATACATGAACGGGTTGCTGCTGTCCGGCGTGTTCTGGCACAACCATGCGGGCGCTCTCACCTTCTATCGCAGCCAGTTCCTGCCGATGCTTCCGCAAGGATACCGCCACCTCGAAATCGGTCCGGGACACGGCGCGCTGCTCTATCTGACGGCGACCGATCCGCGCTCGGGTTCGATTACCGGATGGGATGTCAGCGAAGGCGCCATCGCCGCCACCCGGCGCACGCTGGAAGTGATCGGTGTCAGCGATGAAGTGGAACTGGTCCGCCAAGACATGTTCGACGCCCCCGATCAGCTCGACACCTTCGACAGCATCGTGGTCAGCGAACTGCTCGAACATCTGGAGGATCCGCTAAAGGCGTTGCGCTCCCTGTTCCGCTACCTGAAGCCCGGCGGCAGAATTCTCGTGAACATGCCCGCCAACAGCCCGGCGCCGGACCATCTCTATCTGATCGACAAGCCCGCGGAGATGACCGATCTGATGAAGTCGGCGGGATTCGCGATCGAGAAGAGCGAGCTGTTCCCGATGACCGGATACGGTCTGGAGCGGTGCCTGAGGGATCGCCTGACCATCAATTGCGTGGCTGTTGGACGGAGACCCGCGTAGAACATAGCATATCGAGAATCATGACGTGTTATTCGACTCAGCGGCCGCTGGCGGCGGGCCTTCCCTCAACAGCTTTGAGTTCTTGCTGATATCGGCGCTAGCCGTCGCCGTATCGTGCGCCATCAATCAGCAGGCGGTGCGAAACTATGCCCTGCTGCTTCTGAGCCTGCTGTTCTTTGCCAGCTTCGGGTTCGATCTCGCCTCTATCGTCGTTCTGTTCGGCTTCCTCGCCGTCTCGTACTGGATCGGGCTGATCCGCAAGAGGCGCGGCAAGGCCTTTACGATGGAAGCCCAGCTGGTTGTCGTGGCCCTGTTCTGGATATTCCTATTTCTCGCGCGCGATTCCACGCTGCTCGGACAAGTCAATCCGTTCCACTATCTGCCGATCCACATCATTGGCATTTCCTACATGGTGTTCCGCTGCATCTGCTATCTGATGGAAGTGGAATTCATCGAGCGTCCGAGCTTCGGTCGATTTTGCCTCTACGCACTGTTCTTCCCGGCTCTGCTGGCCGGTCCGATCGAGCGCTATCGGACCTTCGAGGGGCAGCTTGCTTCTCCGAACTTCGATCCCGACGCGACCATACCGGCGCTGCATCGCATCGCGAACGGGATGATCAAGAAATTCGTGCTTGCCGACAATCTGGCGGCGTTCGGCATCTTCTCGTTCGACAACGCCGCGGATATGTCCGGACCGATGCTCTGGATGGGGGCCTTGTCGCAGCTGGGCCTCATCTATCTCGACTTCAGCGGCTATTGCGACATTGTGATAGGAGCCGCTTCCCTGATGGGATTTAAGCTGCTGGAGAATTTCAATAGGCCATTCGATTCAACCTCGATCCAGGAATTCTGGAACCGGTGGCACATCTCCCTGAGCACGCTTGTGAGGGACTATATCTTCACGCCCATCAACATCATCATCATCAAGAAGGCGCCGCGCGGTATCCAATTTGCATTGATATCGCTGGTCTACTTCGGATCGATGATCCTGATCGGGCTCTGGCACGGCGTCACGTGGGGATTCCTGGCTTTTGGAACGCTCCATGGCGGAGCACTGGTTGGCAGTCAGCTTAAGCGGAGATATTTCGGTGTTACCAAGCGTGGGCCGGCCTCCAGGGTGGAAATCTATCTCAAGCGATTTTTCGTCTACGCCTTCGTTTCGGTCTCGCTCATCCTCTGGCTCAAGTCCTACTCGGAGTGGGGTGCGATCTACGGCAAAATGTTGGGTCTTCAGCCATGACGCTAAAGCGCAAGGACATCATCCAGTTTTTGTGGCTCGCGGTGAAGGTTGCGGTGATTGTACTGCTCTCGCACACCGGTCACGCGCTCTTTGTTTACCAGAATTTCTGAGCGCCGATGCTGCAGCAAACGACAACGATGCAGTCTCGCGGGCGCGCCGTCCTGGTGCGTCTGTCAATCGCGCTCGCCGCGCTGATCGGCTTCCTGGTCGTCTTCGATGTTGCATTGCGTATCGCGGCCGGAGCCAGCGGTGTCTTCCAGACGGCTGTCAACGTTCAGACTCCGGCGACGCTCTACGCCAAGGTTGAGGAACTGCGAAAAGCCGAGGGCGTGAAAGTTGCAGTGCTCGGAGATTCGCTGATCTTCGGCCGGGCGATGCGGGACAAGGGCGACAAGGATTGGCAGGCCCATACTTTGTCCAGCCAGCTACAAAGGTGGCTGGCCAAAAAGCATCCCGGCCGGCCGGTTCTGGTGTCCAACTTCGGCATGAACGGAACGCTTCCTGCCGATCTCGACAATCTGGTCCGTATCGTTCTGGCGGCAAGGCCCGACGTGGTCGTATTCGATTTGAGCCTGCGCTCTTTCTCCCGGGACTTCGATCGTGACGGCGATCTGAGAACGCGCGATTGGCTAGATGCGCTCAGGGTGGGCGATGACGGCACCTATTCCACGGCAGGGCGGGGGATCGCGAAATGGGGCCAGGATCAGCTGATCAATCACTGGTTCCTGTACCGGTCGCGGGATTTTTTCCAGGCCCTGCTATTTGACGGAAGCCCGCGTGATTTCCTGACAGGCCTTAGAGATCAGGCCAACAAGTGGTTTCGAGCGCCCAAGAAAGCTGCGGAAGACGATCTGGGAGATGTGGTCCTGCTGATGCGGGCGCGCTCGCGCTAT
>JAHCKB010000447.1 GCA_026125985.1 Bradyrhizobium sp. | reverse complement strand
GTCGCGCGCGCTGCAGTGCGGCAAAGCAATATCAGCGCACCCGCCCGCCAATCCTTTCGCCGCGATTTGAGTTGGGTTACAGAGGATTCCCTAATTCTCTCACCCGGAATTGTTCATGGCCGCACCCAAGAAAGCCGTCGCTAAGGACCAAGGTCAGGAAAAGGGAACAGGCTCGCCCCCGGAATTCACCAGAGAGCAGGATCTCAAGGCGCTTCGCGACATGCTGCTGATCCGCCGCTTTGAGGAAAAAGCGGGCCAGCTTTACGGCATGGGTGCAATCGGCGGGTTTGCCATCTCTACATCGGGCAGGAAGCCGTCGTCGTCGGCATGCAGATGACGCTCAAGCCCGGCGACCAGGTCATAACCGGATACCGCGACCACGGGCACATGCTCGCCTGCGGCATGTCCGCCAACGGGGTGATGGCCGAGCTGACCGGTCGCCGCGGCGGCCTCTCCAAGGGCAAGGGCGGCTCGATGCACATGTTCAGCCTGGAGAAGCACTTCTATGGCGGCCACGGCATCGTCGGCGCGCAGGTCTCACTCGGTACCGGGCTTGCCTTCGCCAATCGCTATCGCGGGAACGACAACGTGGCGCTGGCTTATTTCGGCGACGGCGCCGCCAACCAGGGCCAGGTCTACGAGAGCTTCAACATGGCGGAGCTGTGGAAGCTGCCCGTGGTCTACGTGATCGAGAACAATCGCTATGCCATGGGCACCGCGGTGACGCGCGCTTCAGCCCAGTCGGACTTTTCCAGGCGCGGCATCTCCTTCAACATACCCGGCAAGCAGGTCGACGGCATGGATGTGCGTGCGGTGAAGGCTGCCGGCGAGGAAGCCGTGGCCTGGTGCCGGGCCGGCAACGGCCCCTTCATCCTGGAGATGCAGACCTATCGCTATCGCGGCCACTCGATGTCCGACCCCGCGAAGTACCGGACCCGCGAGGAGGTCGAGAAAGTCCGGCACGACTCCGATCCGATCGAGCAGGTGCGCAATCGCCTCCTGGCCGGCAAGGTCAGCGAGGACGAGTTGAAGAAGATCGACGCCGAAGTGCGAGAGATCGTCAACGAGTCCGCTGACTTCGCGCAGAAGGATCCCGAGCCCGATCCGTCCGAATTGTGGACGGACGTCTATCGCTGAGCGAACGCAAATAAGGTTTCTGGAGCCGTCATGCCCATTCAAGTTCTGATGCCCGCGTTGTCGCCCACGATGGAGAAAGGCAACCTCGCCAAATGGCTCAAAAAAGAAGGCGAGCAGGTCAGGTCCGGCGACGTCATCGCCGAGATCGAGACTGACAAGGCGACGATGGAGGTCGAGGCGACCGATGAGGGCACGCTCGGAAAGATCCTGATCCCGGAGGGTACCGCCGACGTCGCCGTCAACACGCCGATTGCGATGATCCTGGCCGACGGCGAGAACGCTGCCGACCTTGCGAAGGCTCCCGCGCCTGCGGCTAAAGCTCAAGAGCCGCCCGTGGCCGCTGAAGCCAGGGCGGAAGCGCCGCCGACCAAGGCCGCGCACCATCCGACCCCGCGTGCTTCGGTCAGCGAGCCGGAGCCGGAAGTGCCCGCCGGAACCGAATTCATCACGCAGACCATCCGCGAAGCGCTACGCGACGCGATGGCCGAGGAGATGCGCCGGGATCCCGACGTCTTCGTCATGGGCGAGGAGGTCGCCGAGTATCAGGGCGCCTACAAGGTCACGCAGGGGCTGCTTCAGGAGTTCGGCGCCCGCCGCGTCATCGACACGCCCATCACCGAGCACGGCTTTGCCGGCGTCGGCGTCGGTGCGGCTATGGCTGGCCTGAAACCGATCGTCGAGTTCATGACCTTCAACTTCGCCATGCAGGCGATGGACCAGATCATCAACTCCGCCGCCAAGACGCTCTACATGTCCGGCGGCCAGATGGGCTGCTCCATCGTATTCCGCGGACCGAACGGCGCAGCCGCCCGCGTCGCCGCACAGCACAGCCAGGATTACGCGGCCTGGTACTCGCAGATTCCCGGGCTGAAGGTGATCTCGCCGTTCTCGGCCGCCGACTACAAGGGGCTGTTGAAGGCCGCGATCCGCGATCCCAATCCGGTGATCTTCCTCGAGAACGAGGTGCTTTACGGCCAGACCGGCGAAGTGCCCAAGCTCGACGACTATGTCGTGCCGATCGGCAAGGCGCGCGTGGTGCGCACCGGCAAGGACGTCACCATCGTCTCCTGGTCGATGGGCATGACCTATGCGCTGAAGGCGGCCGTAGAACTGGCGAAGGAAGGCATCGAGGCCGATGTCGTCGATCTGCGCACGCTGCGGCCGATGGATACCGAAACCATCATTGCGTCGGTGCAGAAGACCGGCCGCGCCGTGACGGTGGAGGAGGGCTGGCAGCAATCGGGCGTCGGTGCGGAGATCGCTGCCCGTATCATGGAGAATGCCTTCGACTATCTCGATGCGCCGGTGGCGCGCGTCTCCGGCAAGGATGTGCCGATGCCCTATGCGGCCAATCTCGAGAAGCTCGCTCTTCCCTCCGTCGCCGAGGTGGTCGCGGCCGCCAAGGCCGTCTGCTACCGGTAATCGCCATGGCAGGTCCGAGGGAACAGCCGCTGCCGCCCGACGTGATCGGGCGCGAGGACGCCACCGAAGTGCTGCGCGCCTTTGTCGTCGACGGCGGTCTCTCGATCGCCTTCACCCGCGCCTTCGAGGATCCGGAGATGTGGGGCATGCTGCTGGTGGACATCGCCCGCCACGCCGCACGCGCCTATGGGAGCGAGTCCGACTTCTCCGAGGAAGAGGCGCTGTCCCGCATCCTCGACATGTTCGAAGCCGAAATCGAGCGCCCGACCGACATGGGATCAACCACGCCGCGGTCGCAACAGGGTCACTGACGATGCCAATCAACATTCTGAT
>JAHCKB010000446.1 GCA_026125985.1 Bradyrhizobium sp. | reverse complement strand
GTTCCGCGAGCTTGCCAAGGGCTACGAGGACAAGACCAAGCACAAGGTCATCACGCTCACCTATTACGGCGAGCGGATGGTGACGGCGAACAAGGAGATCAAGAAGCCCGAAGACATGAAGGGCATGAAGCTCCGTGTGCCGCCGGCGCCGCTCTATCTGATGCTGGCAAAATCGGTCGGCGCCAATGCCACCCCGATCGCGTTCGCCGAGGTGTATCTTGCCTTGCAGCAAGGCACCGTGGACGGGCAGGAGAATCCCCTCCCGACGATCATGGCGAAGAAATTCTACGAGGTGCAGAGCCACGTCATGCTGACCGGACATATCACCGAGTCGCTGCTGACCATCGTCGGCGGCCACGTCTGGTCCAAGCTGAACGACGACGAGAAGAAGATTTTCCAGGACACGCTGTCCAAGGCCGCGGCCAACGCGTCGGAGCAAATCCGTTCATCCGAACAGAAGCTCGCCGACGAGTTGCGCAAGCTCGGCAAGACCGTGGTGCAGGTCGACCGCGAAGCCTTCCGCAAGGCGGCCGTGCCGCTGCACAATGATGCCTCCGCCGGCGCAGGCTGGACCAAGGCGCAATACGACGAACTGCAGGGGCTGAAGTAGCAACGACTCAAGCGACTGTCGTCCCGGCTCGGTGCTCCTTCTTCGCTTGCCGCAACCGCTTCGAAGGCCAAATCCCGCGAAGCATCCGGCGCGGAGGCGTACGGGAGAGCCGGGACACCCATACCCGGGACCGTTCTTTGTTGATAGGCTGGCGATCGTCTTTCAACAGAATGGCCCCGTGGTGACAGGGGTCCCGCTTGCACGGGATGACAGGGAATTGGATTACGCATGAACACCAGCCCGAAACCCGATCCCGACGACGACGTTCATCTCATCGTCGCAACCGACGAGGAAGTCACGGTCGAGAACTATCCGGAGAACTGGATCGCCTTCGTCCTGTTCTGGGCGCTGGCCTTCATCGTCTTCCTGCAGTTCTTTACCCGCTACATCCTCAACGACAGCCTGTCCTGGACCGAGGAGATCGCGCGCTACGGCCTGATGTGGCTCGCCTTCATCGGCGGCGCGGTGGTGACGCGCAAAAAGACGCACATTGCCGTGGAATTGCTCGGCAATCTGATGAAGCCGAGCCGCCTGCGCACCTTTCTGTTCGCGACGGTCGACATCGTTACGCTCGCTTTCCTCGCGCTGCTTGCCTGGTTCTCGGTTGCGATCGTCGAACGCATGCACAGCCAGACCATGACGGTGTTCGATCTGCCGATGAGCTACGTCTATGCTGGCGTTTCCTTCGGCTGTTTCCTGATGCTGTTCCGCCAGCTTGTGACGGTCTGGAGCCATGCGCGTCAGCGCTGGCAGCGCGCCGACGACTACGTCAAGCAAATCCCTGCCGATTGAGCGTGCCATGCCCGTTGCGATTTTCGTCTTCCTGATAACGCTGCTCGTCGGCATCCCCGTTTTCATCGCGCTTGCGCTGTCCTCGCTGATCTACACGCATTTCATTGCGGGCATTCCGGACTTCGTCATCCTGCACCGCATGGCCGGAGGCCTCGACAGCTTTCCGCTGCTGGCCGTTCCATTCTTCATCCTCGCCGGCAACCTGATGAACTCGGCGGGGATCACCAATCGCATCTATGATTTTGCGGTGGCGACCTGCGGCTGGATGCGCGGTGGGCTTGCGCATGTGAACATTTTCGGCTCGGTGATCTTTGCCGGCATGTCCGGCACTGCGATCGCCGACGCCGCCGGTCTCGGCACCATCGAGATCAAGGCGATGCAGGACCACGGCTACGACACCGAGTTCGCCGTCGGTGTCACTGCCGCTTCGGCAACACTCGGGCCGATCATTCCGCCGTCGCTGCCGTTCGTGATTTACGGCATGATGGGCAACGTCTCGATCGGTGCGCTGTTTCTCGGCGGCTTCATCCCCGGCGCGCTCATGACCGTTTTCATGATGCTGTATGCCACCTACTACGCCCGCAAGTACAACATGGGCCGCGACCAGCGATTTCGATGGTCGGTGCTCGGCATGACTTTCGTGGCGGCATTGCCGGCGCTGCTCACGCCTGCCCTGATCGTGGGCGGCATGACCTTCGGCTGGTTCACGCCGACGGAGGCCGCGATCGCCGCCTGCACCTGGGCGATGATCCTCGGCGCCTTCATCTACCAGTCGCTGTCGCTGAAGCAGCTCTACAAGGTCACGATGGACACCATCGAGACCACGGCCGGCGTTCTGCTGATCGTCGCCGCAGCGTCGCTGTTCGGTTGGGTGCTGACGACGACGCGCCTGACCGAGGCGGGGGCTGCGGCGTTGCTCGATCTCACCAGCAACAAATACATCATCCTGCTCCTGATCAACGTACTTCTGCTGATCGTCGGCTGCTTCCTCGAGCCGATCGCCTCGATCAGCATCCTCGTTCCGGTGCTGATGCCGATTATCCTCAAGGTCGGCATCGACCCCGTGCATTTCGGGGTCATGATGACCCTCAACCTGATGATCGGGCTGCTGCACCCGCCGCTTGGGATGGTGCTGTTCGTGCTGTCGCGAATAGCCAAGCTGTCGATCGAGCGGACGACGATGGCCATCGTGCCGTGGCTCATCCCCCTGCTGCTGTCGCTGATCGCGATCACGCTGATCCCTGAACTGACGCTGTGGCTGCCGCGCCAGTTCGGGGTGTTGAAGTAGCTCGGCCGGGGACGGCCGCGACCTCCTTCGGCGTCAAGCACGCTGAATCAGGTTGCGCGGCGAAACCAGCGCCGCACCTTCAGCGCAAGGCTGCGCCGTCCGCCGCTGATCGTGGCGGTCGCTTCGTCGGCGCGACCCGGGTCCGCGGTCAGGTGGAATTCAGGCTCGACGCCCATGCGCGCGGCTTCAGTCTCGGCGAGCGGCCC
>JAHCKB010000445.1 GCA_026125985.1 Bradyrhizobium sp. | reverse complement strand
GTCTCGTGGCCCTTGCCGGCGATGAGAAGCACATCGCCCGGCTCGAGCGAAGCGACGGCGGCGCGAATGGCCTCGTTGCGGTCGCCGATCTCCCTCGCCCCCTTCGCAGCCGCGAGGATCGCGCCACGGATCGTGGCAGGATCTTCGCTGCGCGGATTGTCGTCGGTGACGATCACGCTGTCGGCTTTGTCGGCCGCGATCGCGCCCATCAGTGAGCGTTTGCCCGCGTCGCGATCGCCGCCCGCACCGAACACGACGACCAGCTTTCGTTTGGCATAGGGCCGCAATGCCTGCAGCGCCTTGGCAAGCGCGTCCGGCTTGTGGGCGTAATCGACGAAAACAGGCGCGCCGTTGCGCTCGCCGACGCGCTCCAGCCGGCCCTTGGCGCCTTCGAGTTTCTCGATGGCGGCGAACACCTTCTCCACGTCGCTGCCGGTGCCGATGGCAAGGCCGGCGGCCACCAGCGCATTCTCGATCTGGAATTCGCCGACCAGCGGCAGGCGGATCGCATGACGGCGGCCGCGGTGCTCGATGACGAGCCGTTGCGCAAACCCGTCGATGCCGGCCTCCACAAGGCGGATGCCCTGATCGCCATCCGCCTTGCGGCCGACCAGGATAAGGTGGAGCTTCCGCGCGCGCGCGGCGCCGATCACTTCGCTCGAGCAATCATGATCCGCCGAGATCACCGCGGCGCCGCCGTCGATCACCAGATCGCGGAACAGCCGCAGCTTGGCGTTGAGGTAATGCGCGACATCAGGGTGATAATCCATATGGTCGCGCGACAGATTGGTGAAACCGCCGGCCGCCACACGCACGCCGTCGAGACGGAACTGGTCGAGCCCGTGCGAGGAGGCCTCAAACGCGAGATGCGTGACGCCGTCGCACGCGATCTCGTCGAGCTGGCAATGCAGCGCGATCGGATCGGGCGTGGTCAGCGAGCCGTAGACGGTACGCTTCGGCGAGACGAGACCGATGGTGCCGATGCTCGCGGAGGCATGACCAAGGTCTTGCCAGATCTGCCGGGTGAAGGCCGCCACCGACGTCTTGCCGCTGGTGCCGGTGACGGCAGCGATGGTTGCGGGCTGCCGCGGGAAAAACTTCGCAGCCGCGAGCGCCAGCGCTCGGCGCGGATTTGGCGTCACCACAAAGGGGACGCGCGCGCCTTGCGGCTTATGGTCGCCTGCGACCGCGACAGCCCCCGCAGCCATCGCCGCATCGATAAAGCGCGAACCGTCGGTCTTGTGACCGGCCAGCGCGAAGAACAGATCGCCCGGCTTCACCACGCGGCTGTCGACGGCCAGCCCGCGCACCTCGACCGCATCGCCTGCAGGATCGATCGTGGCATCGGTGCCAAAAAGGTCGCGAAGTCGCATGCTGTTCCAGTCCGGCGGGCCGCAGGGCCTCGGAGACTCACACCGCCAATAGCAGTGGATTACTGATTTGTCCTCGATGCCGCAAGAATGAGGCGGTCGGACGGCGGCAGATCGAAGCGGGGTTCGACTCCCAGCAGCGGTGCAATCCGGGCGATGACGTTGCCCCCGGTCGGCACAGCATTCCAGCCCGAGGTGATGTAGCCGTGGGTTTCCGGCAGCGCCTTCGGCTCGTCCAGCATGACCAGGAGCTGGTACCGCGGATTGTCGGCCGGCAGGATGGCCGTGAACGAGTTGAGCACCTGCTTCTTGGAATAGCGGCCATTGACCACTTTTTCCGAGGTGCCGGTCTTGCCGCCGATGTAGTAGCCCTTGACGTCGGCCTTCTTGGCGGTGCCGATCTCGGCGTTGAGCCGCATCAGATAGCGGATCTTCTCCGAGGTCTCCGGCTTGACCACCCGTTTGGCCATCGCCTTCGCCTCCTCTTCCGAACGCTTCAGGAAGGTCGGCGGAATCAGCAGCCCGCCGTTGACCATGGCGTTGATGCCCATCACCGCCTGCAGCGGCGCCACTGCAATACCGTGGCCGAAGGAGATGGTGATGGTGTTGAGCTCGCCCCATCGCTTCGGCACGAGCGGCGCCGTGCTCTCGGGCAGTTCCGTACGCAGCCGGTCGAGCTGACCGACCTTCTTCAGGAAGGCCTTGTGCGCCTCGACACCCTGGCTGAGCGCGACCCGCGCCGCGCCGACGTTGGAGGAGAAAGTGAAGACTTCCGACAGCGTGATGGAGCGGCCGAGCGGATGGGTGTCGTGGATCGCGAACTTGCCATGGTGCAGCGCGCCGCGCGCATCGTAGAGCGTGTTGAGATTGGCCTTGCCGGAATCCAGCGCCATCGCGAGCGTCAGCGTCTTGAAGGTGGAGCCCATCTCGAACACGCCCGTGGTGAGACGGTTGATGCGGTCCGGGTCGTGCGCTTCCTTCGGATTGTTGGGATCGAAATCCGGCAGCGAGACCATGGCGACGATCTCGCCTGTCTTCACATTGGAGACGAGACCGGAAGCCGCCTTGGCCTTGTATTTGTCCTTGGCCTTCAGGAGTTCGTCACGCAGTGCGTGCTCGACGCGCAGGTCGACCGACAGTTCCACCGGCTTCTGCAGCCGATCGGTGGCAAAGCCCGCGCGGTGCAGGTCGGCCAGACCGTTGCTGTCCAGCCATTTCTCCATGCCGGCGATGCCCTGGTTGTCGATGTTGACGAGGCCGATCAGGTGCGCCACCTCGGAGCCGGTGGGATAGACACGCTTGTTCTCGCGCAGGAAGCCGATGCCGGGAATGCCGAGCTTGTGAATGGCCTGCTGCTGGGCCGGCGTGATCTCGCGCTTGAGCCAGACGAACCCCTTGCGCGTGGACAGGCGGTCGCGCACCTCGATAGTGTCGAGGTCGGGCAGCACGCCGGTCAAGAGCTCGATCGCCTCGTCCTTGTCGATGATGCGGCGCGGCTCGGCATAGAGGCTCGGCGTCTTGATGTCGGTGGCGAGGATTT
>JAHCKB010000444.1 GCA_026125985.1 Bradyrhizobium sp. | reverse complement strand
CAGACAGGTATCGACCGCTTCGACAGCCTTGATGGCGGCAGGCAGGGCGCCGGAATGGCCCACCATGTCGGTATTGGCGTAGTTCACCACGATGAGATCGAACCTGCCCGAAGCAATGGCCTCCACGAGCTTGTCGGTTACTTCCGGTGCGCTCATTTCGGGCTTGAGGTCGTAGGTCGCCACCTTCGGCGAGGGAACCAGGATGCGCTCCTCGCCTTCGAACTGCCTTTCCTCGCCGCCATTGAAGAAGAAGGTGACGTGGGCGTACTTCTCGGTCTCGGCGATTCGCAGTTGATTGAGGCCGGCTCGAGCGATGGTCTCGCCCAGTCCCATCGTAATGACTGCAGGCGGAAACAGCGTCTTGAGGAAGCTGTTCAGCGCAGCGGAATATTCCACCATCCCGACGGCGCTCGCGAATTTTGCTAGACGCCCGCGCTTGAAGCCATCGAACATCGGATCGAGCAGCGCTGTCAGGATCTCGCGCGCCCGGTCGGAGCGATAGTTGAACATCAGGACGCCGTCGCCGTCGGTCATGCCCTTGTATCCGTCGATCGCCGTGGGCAGCACGAACTCGTCGTCGAGCTTGGCTGAGTAGCCCTTCTCGACCGCTTCCTTCGGCGTCTCTGCCGCTTCGCCCCTGGCGTCGACAATGCAGGCATACGCCTTTTCGATGCGGTCCCAGCGTTTGTCGCGATCCATGGCGTAAAACCGGCCGCCGATCGTGGCGAACCTGATCGGCAGGTCCTTTTCAAGGCCGGACGCGATCTGCTCGAGGTACTCCAGCGCGCTGCGCGGCGGCGTATCGCGTCCGTCGAGAAAGGCGTGAATCCACACCGGCACACCATCGGCGGCGATCATGTTGGCGAGGGCAATCAGCTGATCCTGATGGGCGTGCACGCCACCGGGTGAGGCGAGGCCCATCAGATGGCAGGCGCCACCACTCTTCTTCAGGGTCGCGATCATCTCCGTGAGGATCGGGTTCTTGCGAAGCGAGCCGTCCTCGATAGCATGGTCGATGCGTGGCATGTCGGGCACGGCGACCCTGCCGGCACCGAGATTCATGTGTCCGACCTCGGAGTTCCCCATCTGACCCTTGGGCAGGCCGACGAAGCTCTCCGAGGCATCGATCAATCCCTGCGGGCAGGTCGCAACCAGCCGATCGAAATTGGGCGTGCGCGCATCGAGGATCGCATTGTCCTTCGGATCGGGCCGGTAACCCCAGCCGTCGAGAATGCAGAGCAGAGCAGGACGCGGACGGGACGAAGCCATCACGAAGCCTTGGGCGAGAAGGGCCGGGCGCGCTCGACCGAGTTGAATTTGTTGGGGCAGCTCAGCTCGCGCGGATCGGTGTTGGGGTTCTGGTCGGGCACCTCGATGGCGCAGAACACGAACTCGCCGCGCGGTTCGCCGTCGATCGAGATGTCGTAGGTATAGGTGCCCGGCGGATCGCCCGGGATGATGCACCACGAGCGTTGCAGCACGCCATCCTGCACGACCTCGCGCATTCGAGTCGTGGCCCTGGTCTTGTCGGCGCTGACTTCGGTCTCGGGTCCGGCGATCACCTGTTCGGCCGGCTGCGAGGTGGTCAGCACCTCGGTCAGGGTGATGGTCCGGTTGGGTCCGCCGAGATACATCCGCCAGCCGAAGCAGGCCCGGTTGAACAGCAGCGGGATGGCGTTGGTCTCGTAATGGCGCTGCTGGCCGTCATCCCCGGTGATCGAGACATAGGGAATGCTGCGCACCGGCTTGGCTTTGGCAGGAGGCGTGTCGGCAATCGGCGTCTGAGCTGCAGCCCCGGTCGCGAGCGAGGTCAGGACGAGCCCGGCAGCGGCGGCAAGCCGCAAAATGGGAAAACGCATGGGCCCAATGTAGCCCCGGTTTTTCGTCAGAACAGAGGCAAAATGGACGCTTTTCGCTTGCGAGATGGAATGTGTTGTCAAGCCGACTTCCTCATGCTCCCTTCATTTCAAAGGGAATATCTCCACTCTTCGACTACGGGCTGGCGTGGGCAACGGCTTGGAAGCTCCATAGGCTCCGGTTTGTATCCGGTCCTCCGAGATCCCTCCGTCTATGAGCGCTCCCTTGACCACATCTGCTCTGGCTTGTGACAAGCGCAAGTCCTCCTGGCCGGCCTCTTGAGAGTCGCTATGGCCGACGACGAACAACAGTTTTACGGCTTTGTACTCGAGCCTCGCGTAAGCGTTAATTGCTGTGTCGATAGTTCGTTGGGCGTCTTGTGAGATTTCGGTACTGCCTGGCGCAAAGAACAACATGAAGGAAGGCGGATTCCAAGGAAGTGAACTCGACGCAGGTGCTAGCGGAGTCAGCGCCATTGGGAGACTGACAAGGCAAGAGCACATGAGGACCGAAGTGCGCACCAACGTTCTCCGCGATACGTCCTAATTGGAGATTGCATAGTACGTCCACCAGACTCAAGCGCGATGGTACGGGTGGCCGGCGAGGAGCTGCTGGGCGCGGTAGATCTGCTCTGCCAGCATGGCGCGGGCGAGCAGGTGGGGCCAGGTCATGGCGCCGAAGGACAGGACGAGGGACGCTTTCCCCAAGAGGGGTTCGCCGTGGCCGTCGGCACCGCCGATCAGGAAGGCGAGGTCGGCCACGCCGTCGTCCCGCCAGCGTCCGAGGCGCTTGGCGAAGGCCCCACTGTCCAGGACCTTGCCGCGGCGGTCGAGGGCGATCTGCACGGCTTTGTCCGGAAGCGCTCCGAGCAGCAGCTCGCCCTCGCGGCGGATCAGCTCGGCGGCCGGCAGCTTCTTCCTTTCCTCGAGCTCGCGCAGGGTGAGCGGCCAGCGGATGCGGCCGGCGTAGTGCTCGTAGAGATCGCGTTCGGGGCCGCGGCCGGCGCGGCCGATACAGGCGATCGTGAGTTTCAAGCGCGCTTGCGCCGGGCAGTCTTCGCGGGCTTGGGGGCGGCCTC
>JAHCKB010000443.1 GCA_026125985.1 Bradyrhizobium sp. | reverse complement strand
TGGCCGCTGCGGTTGGCCGACTGTCATGAAGGAGACGACATCTACTTTATGATAAACCTCCAAAACCTCCGGCAATGCCCTGCCGGAGGTTTTTAATTTTTGGAGGCACCGTCAGCCGGGCAACGCCGCGTGTTGCTGTTCACGGAGCACTGACTCAGCCCGGCCTTGCCGACTTGCTTGCTAGCGCGGCACGATCTCCGGCACCTTTTCCGCAGGCGGCGTGTTGCGGCTGCGCTGGGTACGCACGATGCCGTCGATGACGGTCATGCCGACCCCGGGGAGATCGCCAAGCTGCACGCTCTCCAGAATGTTCCTGCCTGGTGAATGCTGCGCCTTGTCCATCAGGACGAAGTCCGCGGCGCGGCCAACCTCGATCAGGCCGCAGTCGAGCTCGCGCATCCGCGCCGTGTTGCCGGTGGCGAGGCAGAACGCGATTTCGGCCGGCAGTTCGCCGAGCGAGGATAGCATCGAGACCATACGCAGGATGCCGAGCGGTTGCACGCCGGAGCCGGCCGGCGCATCGGTGCCAAGGATGACGCGGCGAAGATCGCCCATCTCCCGCGCAATGCGCAGCGTGAACAGTGCCGAGCGCTCGTTGCCGTTGTGCACGAGCTCCAGACCGCGTTTGCAGCCCTCGCAGATGCAGCGGATCTGATCGTCGGGCAGCGCCGTATGGCCGCCATTGATATGTCCAACCACGTCGGTGTCGGCTTCCAGCACGACATCCTTGTCGATCAGGCCGGAGCCGGGGATCGAGGGGCCGCCGGTGTGGATGGTGCTCTGGATGCCGTATTTGCGCGCCCATCCCACCATCTTGCGCGCGGTCGGCCCGTCCTTGACGCCGCCGAGGCCGACTTCCCCGAGCAGCTTCACGCCGGCCGCAGCCATCTCCTTGAAGTCCTCTTCCACCATCTCGCATTCGATGACGGGGGCTCCGGCATGCACCTTCACGCCGCCCGGGCGCAGCGTCCAGAATGCGCGTTGCGCAAATACGGCCATGGCCTTCAATCCGACGACGTCGCGGGGACGGCCCGGCATGTGTACCTCGCCGGCCGAGATCATCGTGGTGACGCCGCCGTGGAGATAGCTGTCGATCCAGTTGATCTGGTTCTGCCGCGGTGTCCAGTCGCCGGCGACGGGATGAACGTGGCTGTCGATCAGGCCTGGCGCCACCGTGGTGCCGTTGGCGTCGACGATCGTCGTGGCGCCTTCGGTGTTGACGTCCTTCAGCCGGCCGATCGCGGAAATCCTGCCGTTCTCGGCGACGATGGTGTCGGCATCCAGGATCGGCTTTTCCAGCGCCCCCGACAGCATCAGCCCGATATTGCGGATGACCAGCTTGCTCGGGCCGGTCGCCTGCGGTGCGTCGTGGGCCATGGGGCCGCTCCCTTGTTGAATTTACAGGTGAATTTGAGCCCGGCTTGACGCCGGGATCAAGCCGGATTATTCATTTGTATACGAATGATCGTATACGAATGAATTCGCCGGTCAACCGGGCCGCAAGGCTGGATCAGGGCACGAGAGCGTCATGAGCAATTTCAACCAGGAGAGCGTCACCAGCGTCCATCACTGGACCGACAATCTCTTCTCCTTCACCACCACGCGCGATCCCTCGTTCCGCTTCCGGAACGGCGAGTTCACCATGATCGGGCTGAAGGTCGGCGAGAAGCCGCTGTTGCGCGCCTACAGCGTCGCCAGCGCCAACTACGAAGACCGGCTGGAATTCTTCTCCATCAAGGTGCCGGACGGCCCGCTTACCTCCCGTCTGCAGCACCTCAAGGTCGGCGACCCTGTCATCGTCAGCCGAAAGGCGACCGGCACGCTGGTGATCGACAATCTCGAATCCGGCCGCAACCTCTATCTCGTCGGCACCGGCACGGGGCTGGCGCCGTTCCTCTCCGTGATCAAGGATCCGGAGACCTATGAGCGCTTCGAGAAGGTCGTGCTGCTGCACGGCTGCCGCCGCGTCAGGGAACTCGCCTATGGCGAAATGATTGCCCAACGACTGCCGAATGACGAGCTGATCGGCGAGTATGTGCGCAACCAGCTCATCTATTATCCGACCGTCACGCGCGATCCCTTCCGCAACCGCGGCCGCATTACGGACCTCATTACGTCCGGCAAGCTGTTCGAGGACATCGGACTGCCGGCGCTCGAGTCCGCGCACGACCGCGTCATGATCTGCGGCAGCCCGGCGCTGGTCTCCGACACCCGCGTGCTGCTCAACGAGCGCGGCTTCATCGAGGGCAATCACGGCGAGCCCGCGCAGTTCGTCGTCGAAAAGGCTTTTGCCGAGCGCTGACTTCCTCCCGAGCGCAGGGCATCCACTGGGCGTGATGGCGATGCCATCACGCCTTTTTCTTGCTTGCTGGAAAGCCGGACCAGCAGTCGAGCGATAGCTGATAGCTTCTGTTGCGACTGAGGCAGGACCCGACGGCCTCTATCGCTGCGGTCCCATCAGCCGGTCGTCGTTCTCGGCGCAGAGCACGTGGTGGTGCAGATTCGCGATCCACTGCCGGCCGGATACGGTCATGGCGAGATATTTGATCGCGCCATGAAGATGGTCGGAGACGGTGTTCCAATAGAAGCCCGGATAGCGGTCGATCAGATCCGCGGGTGAGGAGTAGCCGAGTTGGCGGTTCATACCGATCTCCTCGAATTCCCAGAACAGCGCGTTTGCCTTGCGGGAATAGAGGGGATCGCCGAGTTGGCCGATCAGATCGGCTGCCTGCACCAGCCGGGGTTCCTGCGACAGCTCGGCGGCATCCTTCATCGGCAGCGGCGGAAAGCGCGTGCATTCGATGGCATCGGTGACGCGCCCGACGTCGATGAGCGGGGATTTTTCCAGCCGCTCGCGAGCAAAGATCTTCGAACGATCGACGTGATAGGGCGCCAGCGCCGCGTCGGAGGCGCCGCGCGGCAGCGTGATGCTGTTG
>JAHCKB010000442.1 GCA_026125985.1 Bradyrhizobium sp. | reverse complement strand
CCGGGGTACCCGGCGTCCCAGCCGGCCTACCCGCAGCAGAATGCGGCCGAGCCCCAAATCGCAGCGCCAGCGCCGATCATGCAGGAAGCAGCCGCGCCGCCCGTCGGCGGCCGCCGTCGCGGCGATGCCTTCGATCCCGCGCAGAATCCGAATGCGCCGGGCGCACCGCGTCCGCTCGGCGGCGGCCAGATGCCAATCGGCAACGAAGCCGCCATCGGCGCACCCGGCGGCCGCGGTCCCGGCGAGCCGCTGGATCTCGGCAGCGTCAGCCCGCGCCCGCCCGGCGGGGCTCCACCCAGCGGAGCCGCCGTCGCGCCGGCGCCGACCGCATCGCTGACGACGCTGCCGCCATCGGCGAAGCCGCGCGACGAGTTCGATCTCGGCATCGGCTACATGCAGCGCAAGGACTATGCGCTGGCTGAAGAGACCATGAAGAACTTCGCGCAAAGGTTTCCCAACGATCCGCTGGTCGGGGATTCCAAGTACTGGCTTGGCGAGAGCCATTTCCAGCGCCAGCAATATCGCGAAGCCGCGCAGGCCTTCCTGGGCGTGACGAGCGACCACGGAAAGTCCGCCAAGGCTCCCGACGCGATGCTGCGGCTCGGCCAGTCGCTGGCGGCGCTGAAGGAGAAGGAGGCGGCCTGCGCCGCCTTCGGCGCGGTATTGCAGAAATATCCGCGCGCTTCCGCCGGCGTGAAGGCGGCGGTCGGCCGTGAGCAGAAACGGACAAAGTGCTAAGCAGTCGATGACGGGGCTGGCGGGGCCCCATATCGATGGCGGTCATGGGCGACGAACAATCTCCGATCTCGGCGGCCCGGGCGCGAGCGATCTTCGCGCCATGGAAGCGCTTGCCTGCGGTCGTGCTGGCCGTTTCCGGTGGGCCGGATTCCGTCGCGCTGATGTGGCTGGCGGCGCGCTGGCGCCGCAGCCTGAAGCGCGGTCCACGCCTGATTGCCGTCACCATCGACCATGGTTTGCGCAAGGAGGCGGCCGCCGAGGCGCGCGACGTCAGGAGGCTCGCCCACACGCTCGGTATCGATCACCGCACGCTGCGCTGGCGCGGAAAAAAGCCGAGCACAGGTGTGCCGGCCGCGGCGCGCGAGGCGCGCTACCGCTTGCTGGCCCGGGCCGCGCGCGCCAGCGGCGTCACCCATGTCGCCACGGCGCATACGCGAGACGATCAGGCCGAGACGTTCCTGATGCGGCTGTTGCGCGGCAGCGGCATCTCCGGGTTGGCGGCCATGGCGGCCGAGACCGAACGAAAGGGGATGCTGCTGATGCGTCCGCTGCTCGACATTTCCAAGGCGGAGCTGATTGCAACGCTTGAGGCGGCCGGCATCGGCTTTGCCGACGATCCCAGCAATCGCGATCCCGCCTTCACCCGCCCGCGGTTGCGTTCGCTGATGCCTGTTCTAGCGGAGGAGGGGGCCGACGCCAGAACACTGGCGCGGCTGGCCTCGCGATTGGGGCGCGCCGATGCCGCCCTGGAGGTGCTGGTCCACGGCGCCGAGCGCTACCTCGCCTTGACCGACCGGCGCGCGGCGCCCGGCAACTACGATGCGCGCGCATTCGCGGCGTTGCCCGAGGAGATCCGCCTGCGGCTGCTCAGGCGTGCGATCGACCGATGCGGTCATGAAGGCCCCGCGGAACTCGGCAAGATCGAGGCCCTTTCGGAGGTCATCGATCAGGCGATCGCGACGGGACAGGCGCGCTGGAAACGGACCCTTGCGGGTGCCGCGATCAGCCTTTCCAGGGGGAGAATCCTGGTCCAGCCGGCGCCGCCACGCCGCCACCGGAACGGTTGATTGGCCGGCATTATTGCGATCCATCGCGGGGACGCTTAACCACCCCCCGAAAACAGCGGGCTTCCTCGCCATTATTTCAGCGGGAATCGGGCTAGGATGCGCTAAATAGTCCTGTCCCGTTCCCTTGGCATTGAGGGGTGCGGCACCTAGATTGTACCGCAGTCGAGCGGGGGAATTCCTCGTGGCTACCGGGATTTACTGGATTTACTGCTGGGCCGCGATCCGCGCGACCACGAAGGAATGTCGATGAACGCCAATCTGCGCAACTTCGCCCTCTGGGTCATCATTGTCCTGTTGCTGCTGGCGTTGTTCACGCTGTTCCAGAACCCGGGCCAGCGCGCCTCCACCCAGGATATTCCGTTCTCGCAGCTCCTGAGCGAAGTCGACCAGAACCACGTTCGCGACGTCGTTATTCAGGGCCACGAAATTCACGGCACATTCACCAACGGTTCGAGCTTCCAGACGTACGCGCCGAACGATCCGACGTTGATCAAGCGCCTCTACGACAGCAAGGTCTCTATCACCGCCAAGCCGCCCGGCGACAATGTGCCGTGGTTCGTTTCGCTGCTGGTGTCCTGGCTGCCTTTCATCGCCCTGATCGGCGTGTGGATCTTCCTGTCGCGGCAGATGCAGGGCGGCGCCGGCAAGGCGATGGGCTTCGGCAAGTCGCGCGCCAAGATGCTGACCGAGGCGCATGGCCGCGTCACCTTCGAGGACGTCGCCGGCGTCGATGAGGCCAAGCAGGACCTGCAGGAGATCGTCGAATTCCTGCGCGACCCCGGCAAGTTCCAGCGGCTGGGCGGACGGATTCCGCGCGGCGTGCTTTTGGTCGGACCGCCCGGCACCGGCAAGACCCTGATTGCGCGTGCGGTCGCAGGCGAAGCCAACGTGCCGTTCTTCACCATTTCCGGTTCGGACTTCGTCGAAATGTTCGTCGGCGTCGGCGCGTCTCGCGTGCGTGACATGTTCGAGCAGGCGAAGAAAAACGCGCCCTGCATCATCTTCATCGACGAAATCGACGCGGTCGGCCGCCATCGCGGCGCCGGACTCGGCGGCGGCAATGACGAGCGTGAGCAAACACTCAACCAGTTGCTGGTCGAGATGGACGGCTTCGAGGCCAATGAAGGCGTGATCCT
>JAHCKB010000441.1 GCA_026125985.1 Bradyrhizobium sp. | reverse complement strand
CTCGCCGAACACGGCATCGATCCGGATACCGACGTGCAGATCCGCGCAGTGCCGCCGCCGGAAATGGTTGCCAACCTCCGCGCCGACAATATCGACGGCTATCTCGGTCCCGACCCGATGAACCAGCGTGCGGTCTATGACGGCGTCGGCTTCATCCACATCCTCACCAAGGACATCTGGGAGGGCCATCCCTGTTGCGCGTTTGCGGCGTCGCAGGAATTCATCTCGACGATGCCGAACACTTACGGTGCGCTGCTGCGGTCGATCATTCAGGCGACCGCGTTTGCCCACAAGGCGGAGAACCGCAAGCAGATCGCGGAAGCGATCGCGCCGGCCAACTACCTGAACCAGCCTGCGATCGTGCTGGAGCAGATCCTGACCGGTACTTTCGCCGACGGGCTCGGCAATGTGGTGAAGCAGCCGAACCGCGTCGACTTCGATCCGTTCCCCTGGCACTCGTTCGCAATCTGGATCATGACGCAGATGAAGCGATGGGGGCAGGTCAAGGGCGACATCGACTATGCCGGCATTGCATCGAAGGTCTATCTCGCCACCGATGCGGCCAAGCTGATGAAGGAGGCCGGGCTGACCCCGCCGACCACGACCACGAAGAGCTTTGCCGTGATGGGCAAGACGTTCGATCCGGCAAAGCCCGAAGACTATCTCGCCAGCTTCAAGATCAAGAAGGCAAGCTGACGATGTCCGGCTCCCTCCGTCTGCGCGCCGCTGTTGTGTCGATCGCACTGTTTGCCGCCTTCCTCGGCATCTGGCACATCGCGACGCGCCCGACGGCGGCAGTCGGCAACATGAGCCCGGAATATGCGCGGCTGATGGGCGCAACCGCGACACAGGGCAAATCGGCCATGCCGGGTCCGCTCGATGTCGGCGCAAAATTGTGGGAGCACATCAAGCAGCCGTTCTATGACAATGGTCCCAACGACAAGGGGCTCGGCATCCAGCTCGGCTACTCCATAGCGCGCGTGGCGCTTGGCTATCTGCTCGCCGTGGCGGTTGCGATACCGCTCGGCTTCCTGATCGGCATGTCGCCCCTGATCAGCAAGGCGCTGGATCCCTTCATCCAGGTGCTGAAGCCGATCTCGCCGCTCGCCTGGATGCCGCTGGCGCTCTACACCATCAAGGACTCCTCGATCTCGGCGATCTTCGTCATCTTCATCTGTTCGGTGTGGCCGATGCTGCTCAACACCGCTTTTGGAGTGGCGAGCGTCCGCAAGGAATGGATCAACGTCGCGCGTACGCTGGAGGTCGGCACCGTCAGGCGCGCCTTCACGGTGATCCTGCCGGCGGCGGCCCCGACGATCCTGACCGGCATGCGTATTTCGATCGGCATCGCCTGGCTCGTGATCGTGGCGGCCGAGATGCTCGTGGGCGGCACCGGCATCGGCTATTTCGTCTGGAACGAGTGGAACAACCTCTCGATCACCAACGTGATCATCGCCATCCTGACCATCGGCGTCGTCGGCATGCTGCTCGACCAGATCCTTGCGCGCTTCACGCGCATGGTCACGTTCCCGGAGTGACCATCGTGACAGAGAAGTTCATTTCCATCGAAGGCATCGCCAAGCGCTATCCGGGCGCCGGCGGCGGCACCACCACGGTGTTCGAGAATTTCTGGCTCTCGATGTCCCGCGGCGAGTTCGGCTGCGTGATCGGTCATTCCGGCTGCGGCAAGACCACGGTGCTCAACATCCTCGCCGGACTCGACGAGCCGAGCGAGGGGACGGTGATCGTCGACGGTCAGGCCATCCAGGGTACCAGCCTCGATCGTGCCGTGATATTCCAGAGCCACGCGCTGCTGCCCTGGCGCTCGGTGCTCGGCAACGTCGCCTATGCCGTCACCTCCAAATGGCGCAGCTGGGACCGCGCGAAGGTCAAGGCGCATGCCCAGAAATTCATCGATCTCGTCGGTCTCTCCGGCTCCGAGCACAAGCGGCCGTCGGAGCTGTCCGGCGGCATGAAGCAGCGCGTCGGCATCGCCCGCGCATTGTCGATCACTCCGAAGATCATGCTGATGGACGAGCCTTTCTCGGCGCTCGATGCGCTGACGCGCGGCACGCTGCAGGACGAGGTGCGGCGCATCTGTCTCGAGACCGGGCAGACCGCATTCATGATCACGCATGACGTGGATGAGGCGATTTACCTTGCCGACAGGATTTTCCTGATGACCAACGGCCCGGGCGCGGTGCTGGCGGAGATCGTCGAGAATCCGTTGCCGAAGGATCGCGGGCGCATCGATCTGCACCGCCACCCCCATTACTACGCGCTGCGCAACCACATCGTCGATTTCCTGGTCAGCCGCAGCAAGACCTTCGTCGCCGAGAATCCCGGCCACGATCCGCGCAATGTGCCGATCGTGCGGCCGGGTCTCAACGAACCCGCCATCATCGCGCCGCCGCGGGCGGTCGATGCCAACTCCGCGCAGGCCGTCGCGCGCTGATCTCAGGAAAGGAAGAGGCCATGAAACGATCCGATCTCACGGAAAAGCTGCTCGATATCAAGCGCGAGAAGGGCTGGAGCTGGAAACACATATGCGAAAAGATCGGTGGCTATTCCGACGTGCTGATCGTCGGCGCCATCCTCGGCCAGATGAAGCTGACGAAGCCGCAGGCGGCGAACGCCGGAGAGCTTTTCGGCCTGTCGAAGTCCGAAGTCGCGATGCTCAACGAGGTACCGATGCGCGGGCAGGGCACCCCGATGCCGCCCACCGATCCACTGATCTATCGCTTTTACGAGCTCGTGATGATCAACGGGCCGGCCTGGAAGGCGCTGATCGAGGAAGAGTATGGTGACGGCATCATGTCGGCGATCGACTTCGACATGGCGATGGAGCGTCTGCCCAACGCCAAGGGCGACCGCGTCAAGATCACGATGTCCGGCAAGTTTCTGCCGTACAAGTATTACGGCGCCAGCGGCAACGTGCCGGAGTACGGTTTCAAGGAAGGCTAGC
>JAHCKB010000440.1 GCA_026125985.1 Bradyrhizobium sp. | reverse complement strand
CAGCAGCCGCCGCTCGATCCACCATTCGTTCAGATTGTGCAGCCGGGCCGGGTCCTTCGGCGCACTCAACATCAACTGCGCGGCCTCGGCGAATTTGTCGTCGCGGCGCAGCATCTGGATCCGGGCAAGCAGATATCCGGGATCGGCGTGCAGCTCGCGCGGCACGGCATTGAGCAGCGCCTTGAGATTGCCGCCCTTGTGGTTGGCCGCGATCCGCGCCTTGGCGAGCGCAACATGGCCGGAGCCGAGCCGCCTGGCGGCGCGCATGCCCGCAGCCTCGCTCTCGTTGCCGTAGAGCAGGGCGTCCATTCGTGCCCGGTGGTCGCCCGAGTTCAGCAGGGCGCCGAACATGTCGAGCGCGCTGAGTTCGGTATCCTCCGACATCGAATCGTTGCGCCAGGCCTGACGCACCAGCCGCGTGGCATTGGTACGATCGCCGCGGGCGATCATCGTCTTGGCTAGCGCCAGCCGGCCTTTGGCCGAAATCGGCGACTCGTTCTCGAACCACGACCAGACCGCGGCGTCCTCGCGCTTGTCGTCCCACAGCGCCGCCTCGAGCCGTCGGCGCAGGAAGCTCTGCGAGGGCCACCTCGGATTTGCCGTGAGGAAGGCGCGGTAGCGTTCGACGGTGACGTTGTTGTTGTCGCTGCGCAGGATCAGCCACTCGCCGAGCTTGCGCGCCACCGGATCCGTAATCGCCGACACGGTCTGGCTTGCGTCGTCCGGCCTGCGCTTGCGCAGGAGCTCGATGGCGTTTCCAAGCGCCGCCTTGTCGGCTTGCGATGTGGAGGAGGTCGCGGCAACTGCCGCCGGCGTGATGTGCCGGCGTGCTGCGGCCGAGGGCGGGCGCGGCGGCGCGGCCGCGGGGATGTTCGCCGTCTGCTGCCGGGCAGCCTGCTTGTCGGAATCCCGGGGCGTGGCGCTGGTAATGGCCGAGGTCGTTGCTGGCGCTGCGTTCCGTGCGATCGGCCGCGGCTTGGGCAACGGCACCTTGGCGGGAGCAGCCGTCGCCAGACCCGCAACGAGCACAAGGCAGGTCGCCAGAGCGGTGGATCGCAATGCTGCTGCGCGCATGGTTCGGGTCACGGCGTTCCTTCGCGGCGAATCGTTCAAGCTGACCGGCCTTGAGCCTATTTGGTTGAATATGTGGACAAAATACTAACAGACCCCTCCAAGGTCGGATGTTCTCTACGCCAATTCCACGGCGAAATAGCGGCTGCAGCGCGGTGCAACAGGACCGCTACGGGCCTTTCGCCGTCTCTCCAGACTCGATATGAATTGCGCTCCAGTTCAACTGTCGCGCGCACGTTTCGGAGGAAGTCCATGGCAGCCAAGACGAAATTCAAGGGATCGTTCACCGCTCTGGTCACGCCTTTCAAGAATGGCTCGCTCGACGAGGCGGCGTTCCGCTCCCTGGTGAACTGGCAGATCTCCGAAGGCACCCACGGCCTGGTCCCGGTCGGGACCACCGGCGAGAGCCCGACGCTCAGCCATGACGAGCACAAGCGCGTGGTCGAATGGTGCATCGAGGAGGCGAAGGGCCGCGTGCCCGTGATCGCCGGCGCCGGCTCCAACTCCACCAAGGAGGCGGTCGAGCTGTCTGAGCATGCCGAGAAGGCGGGCGCCGACGCCGTGCTGGTCGTCACGCCCTACTACAACAAGCCGACGCAGGAGGGCATGTACCAGCACTTCAAGGCGATCAACGACGCCATCAACATCCCGATCATCATCTACAACATCCCGCCGCGCTCGGTGATCGACATGTCCGTCGACACCATGAAGCGGCTGTGGGAGCTGAAGAACATCGCCGGCGTCAAGGACGCCACCGCCAGCATGGTGCGCGTCTCCCAGCAGCGCGCGGCGATGGGCGAGGACTTCAACCAGCTTTCCGGCGAGGATGCCACCGTGCTTGGCTACATGGCCCATGGCGGCCATGGCTGCATCTCGGTCACCTCGAACGTCGCGCCGCGGCTGTGCTCGGAGTTCCACACCGCCTGGCAGAAGGGCGACGTCAAGACCGCATTGAAGATCCACGACAAGCTGATGCCGCTCCACGTCAATCTGTTCATGGAGACCAGCCCGTCGCCGATCAAATACGCCATGTCGCTGCTGGGCAAGATGGACGAGAAGCTGCGCCTGCCGATGGTGCCGGTGCAGGAAGCGACGCGTGTTGCCGTGCGAAACGCGATGGTGCACGCCGGCCTGATCAACTAGCCGCCGCAATTGCGGCTACAAAATAATGCGCGTTCCGACAAAGGAAACGCGTCAAAACAACTAGGGGGATGTCTTCATGTTGCAGGAGTTCAAGGAATTCGCGATGAAGGGCAATGTCGTCGACCTCGCGGTCGGCGTCATCATCGGCGCGGCCTTCGGCGCGATCGTCACCTCGATGGTGGGCGACATCATCATGCCGATCATCGGCGCCATCACCGGCGGGCTCGACTTCTCCAACTACTTCACCGGCCTGTCGAAATCGGTCACCGCGACGAACCTCGCCGACGCGAAGAAGCAGGGCGCGGTGCTGGCCTGGGGCAATTTCCTCACGCTGACGCTGAACTTCCTGATCGTCGCCTTCGTGCTGTTCATCGTGATCCGCCTCATGAACCAGCTCAAGCGCAAGGAAGCGGCGGCGCCGGCAGCACCGCCGAAGCCGACCCCGGAGGTCGAACTGCTGACCGAGATCCGCGATCTCCTGAAGAAGGCCTGACAATCGTCCCGCGGCTTTCACGATTACCGCCGCGGGTTTGCCGGCAAGCTCGAAACGGGAGGGTACTGGCAGTCGCCTGCCAGTGCCCTTTTTCTTAATCTTCCGAACCCCATATAGTGGGTTCCGCAATCACCGTACGAACGCTGGAAAAGGGCTACCAGGTTGGCCGACAAGAGCGAGCGCCCGATCAAGGTCGTTGCCGAAAACCGCAAGGCCCGGTTCAACTATGCGATCGAGGACACGATCGAGGCGGGCATTGC